>NZ_JBBCPK010000008.1:0-81752 GCF_037150775.1 Leclercia sp. M50 | reverse complement strand
GTAGCGCGGTGGTCCCACCTGACCCCATGCCGAACTCAGAAGTGAAACGCCGTAGCGCCGATGGTAGTGTGGGGTCTCCCCATGCGAGAGTAGGGAACTGCCAGGCATCAAATTACGTAGTAAACCGGGGCAATAAACCGGTAGTTGTAGAAGTATTCGGTGGAGCGGTAGTTCAGTCGGTTAGAATACCTGCCTGTCACGCAGGGGGTCGCGGGTTCGAGTCCCGTCCGTTCCGCCACTTATTTAAACTAAGCCTGCTACATTAGCAGGCTTAGTAGTAAGAAATTTAGGGGCGTAGCTCAGTTGGTAGAGCACCGGTCTCCAAAACCGGGTGTCGCGAGTTCGAGTCTCTCCGCCCCTGCCATATAAAGAATCCTTTGCTTCGGCGAAGGATTTTTTTTTTGCCTGTAATATTTCAACTTTCCCCTCTTTAAGCCTTTAATTGCGTCCCTGCAACAGGCTGATTCACTCCATCACGCTGATTTTAAGTAGATCTTTGATCTGCCCCTGTTTATCACTGTTCTGAAGCCAGATAGCGTACAGCGGCCTCTGGAGCAGGGCTGAATCGGTAACCGCATACAGGCCTGGTTTATTACTGGCCCAGCGTTGTGGTAACCAGGTACAACCTTTAAGCGCTGCGAGTTGTTGGCAGGCTATTTCAGCAGAACTGGTTGTCAGGACTGGAACATCGTCCGCTGCAATCAACCCCGCCTCATGAGGCTGAAAATCGGGGCCCCATTCAAGGCGCAGATAATTCAGGTCGCTTTTCAGAGCGGAAGGTTCCGCCGCATAGAGTCCCAGACTGAACTGGCCGAGAACCTGGCTGCTGAATTCATCCATTTTCGGTGCTTCGGTAGTGATCAGAAGATCCAGTTGTCTTTCATGCAGTTGCTTAACCAGCGACTGCCGTTGCGCAATACGCGCCTCAAACTGCAGATGCCCGTGAGAGCGATATAGCCGACTCAGCCACGGGCTAAGCATGCACTCCCATAGCGAGGCGCTGGCACCGATAGAGAACTCATTATGCTTTGAGGTATGAGCAACCTCTTTACGTGCCGCCTGCCAGGTGTTCATGAGCGTTTCGGCATACGGCAGAAGTTTCTCTCCCGCTGGCGTTAAGCGGATGTTGTTGCGGTGGCGGGTGAAAAGGTTTACACCGAGCTGATTTTCAAGCTGTCGAATACGAAAGCTCACTGCCGACTGCGTCAGATAAAGCGCTTCTGCGGCGCGCCCAAAGTGGCGAGTTCTGCTCACTTCGAGAAAAGTTTTTAGCAATTCCGTATCCACGGGATTCTCCGCAAAATTATTTGTCGTTATGATTTAAATGTTTTGTTTGACGCTCTGTCAAGCGTAACTAATACTCCGCGCCATAAATAGCTCGGCCAAAGATATAGGAGCGTGTAGGATGGCGGAAAGCTTTACGACGACTAATCGTTTTTTCGACAACAAAAATTATCCACGCGGATTTTCTCGCCATGGTGATTTCACCATCAAAGAGGCACAACTGCTTGAGCGCCATGGTTATGCCTTCAATGAACTGGATTTGGGAAAACGTGAACCCTCCACTGAAGACGAAAAATCATTTGTTGCCGTCTGCCGTGGCGAGCGCGAGCCAGTAACGGAAGCGGAGCGCGTATGGATCAAATATATGGCGCGTATCAAGCGTCCAAAGCGTTTCCATACTCTGTCTGGTGGTAAACCACAGATGGAAGGTGCGGAAGACTACACCGATTCAGACGATTAATAAAAAGGGGCTAAGGCCCCTTTTTTTATGCCAGCATCTTTTGCAGGTGTAGCAGCAGGCGGTCAATAGCGCGATAGCTCAGCGCTTCCTGTAGATGCCTGCGTTCAATATTTTCACACTCCTCCAGATCGGCAATAGTACGGGCAACTTTTAACAACCGCTGCCACGCACGTACTGACAGACCAAAATGGGTAAGTGTCTCCTCCAGCCACAGCGCGTCATCTGCCGCTAGCCGGCAAAAAGTGCGGATCTCAGCGTTATCCAGATGCGCGTTACGTTTCTTCTGCCTTGCCAGCTGCCTCTCCTGTGCGGCAATCACTCGGTTTCGCACGGTGAGGCTTGATTCCCCCGTTTTATGCGCCTGGCTTAGTAAGCCTGGCGGCGGGAGTGGGATCTCGAGCGATAGATCGAAGCGGTCGAGGAATGGCCCGGACAAGCGACCCAGATAGCGGAGCGTCTGCTCGGGCGAGCAGCGATTATGATTGCCTTGATAGTGCCCCGTTGGGCTGGGGTTCATGGCGGCGATAAGCTGGAAGCGTGCCGGATAACTGATCTTGGCGCGCGTGCGGGAGATATTAATTTGCCCGGATTCAATGGGCTCGCGTAAGGCGTCCAGCACGCGACGCTCAAACTCGGGCAATTCGTCCAGAAACAGAATGCCATTATGTGCCAGTGAGATCTCTCCCGGCGCGGGGATTGCACCTCCACCCACCATGGCTACCAGCGAGGCACTATGATGCGGGGCCCGGAAAGGGCGCTGACGCCATTGTTTATACATTGATGTGGCGCTGACCAGGCTTACGATAGCCGCGCTTTCCAGCGCCTCATGGTTACTGAGTGGCGGCAGCAGAGTGTTGAGCCGGCTCGCGAGCATGGTTTTGCCGGTGCCGGGTGGGCCAATGAGCAGCAGGTTATGCGCACCAGCTGCGGTGATCTCCAGCGCCCTCTTACCCTGTTCCTGGCCGATGATATCGCTGATGTCACACTCGTTATGTTCGGCAACAAACGGCTCCCCAACGGGCGCGGCCAGCTCATGACGCCCCTCAAGGAAAGCGCATACTTCCTGGAGGTGTTCAGCAACCAGGCAGCCTTTTTCTTCAATAAGGCTAACTTCAGCAGCATTATCTCTGGCGACGATAATCTCTCTCCCGGCGCGTATAGCCGCCAGAGCGCCAGATATCGCGCCAGGAACCCCTCTTAACGCGCCTGTAAGCGCCAGCTCACCCACAAACTCATATGCGCTTATCCTGGAGGAGGAGAGCTGCTCAGAGGCGACGAGAAGCGCGATGGCGATAGGTAAATCGTATCGTCCCCCTTCCTTAGGGAGATCGGCTGGGGCCAGATTGATGGTGATCTTCTTGGCCGGGAAGGTATAACCACTATTGATGATCGCGCTGCGTACCCGGTCTCTGGCCTCCTTAACGGTAGTTTCGGGCAAGCCGACCAGCGTCAGGCCAGGCAGGCCATTACTGAGATGAACTTCTACGCAAATAAGCGGTGCTTCAACGCCTAATGCAGCGCGGGTATAGACAACCGACAATGACATAAATCGCCTCCTTGTCGTGCCACTATGTCATCTGCCCGACGCGATTTTTACCGTCAGTTCGCGTTTTTACGTGGCCTGTTCATGAATATTTTCCCTTAATTGTAATGTTTTCATCACCATGGAGGCCTGCTCGCAAAAGGGTAATAAGCTTGTCTTCTCACCCTCATTGCCCAGGAAAAAATGAAAATAATTCATTTTCTATTTTTGTCATAAAAAACAATGATTTTTATCTAAACTATTAGCGTAATAAGCAAATGAATTATAAAAAAATGTTGTGTTTGATTCGATATCTGTGATAACTCTTTAGGTATTCCTTCGAACAAGATGCAAAAAGAACAGCAAATGACAGCCCTTCTACGAGTGATTAGCCTGGTCGTGATTAGCGTGGTGGTGATTATTATCCCACCGTGCGGGGCTGCACTTGGACGAGGAAAGGCTTAATAATCAAGCCTTAACGAACTAAGACCCCCGCACCGAAAGGTCCGGGGGTTTTTTTATGACCTTAAAACATAAGCGAGGAGCAGAGGATGAGTAACAGCATAAAATTCTGTTTCTCCCGATTTACGACGGGGAAGTAACTATGAATGGCGCACAATGGGTAGTACATGCGTTGCGAGCGCAGGGAGTCGAGACAGTATTCGGTTACCCGGGTGGTGCAATTATGCCGATTTACGATGCTCTGTATGACGGCGGCGTGGAACATCTGTTGTGCCGACACGAGCAGGGCGCAGCAATGGCGGCCATCGGTTATGCGCGTGCTACGGGAAAAACTGGCGTATGTATGGCGACTTCTGGCCCGGGCGCGACCAACCTCATCACCGGTCTGGCTGACGCACTGCTCGATTCCGTTCCCGTTGTGGCCATCACCGGTCAGGTTGCCTCTCCCTTCATCGGCACCGATGCTTTCCAGGAAGTGGACGTTCTCGGTTTGTCACTGGCGTGTACGAAACACAGCTTCCTCGTCCAGTCACTCGAAGAGCTGCCTCGCGTCATGGCGGAGGCATTTGAGGTGGCAAACTCAGGCCGTCCTGGTCCGGTTCTGGTTGATATTCCTAAAGATATCCAGGTTGCGCTGGGCGAGCTGGAGCCTCACTTCTCTACCGTTGAGAACGCCGATGATTTCCCGCATACCGAAGCAGATGAAGCGAGCCAGATGCTGGCCCACGCGCAAAAACCGATCCTCTACGTAGGCGGCGGCGTTGGGATGGCGCAGGCCGTTCCAGCCCTGCGTGAATTTATCGCGGTTACCCAAATGCCCGCGACCTGCACACTGAAAGGGCTGGGCGCGGTGGATGCCGACTACCCGTATTATCTGGGTATGTTGGGGATGCACGGCACGAAAGCGGCCAACCTCGCGGTGCAGGAGTGCGACCTGTTGATCGCTGTGGGCGCGCGCTTTGACGATCGTGTCACCGGCAAGCTGAATACCTTCGCGCCGAATGCAAAAGTTATTCATATGGATATCGATCCGGCAGAGATGAATAAGCTCCGTCAGGCGCATGTGGCTTTGCAAGGGGATCTCAACGCGCTGTTGCCTGCGTTGCAACAGCCATTAGCGATTGACGCCTGGCGTCAGCATGCGGCAGCAATGCGCCGCGAACATGCCTGGCGCTATGACCATCCGGGTGACGCTATCTATGCGCCGCTGCTGCTGAAACAGCTGTCGGATCGTAAGCCAGCCGACAGCGTAGTCACCACCGACGTGGGCCAGCACCAGATGTGGTCAGCCCAGCACATGACCTACACGCGCCCGGAAAATTTCATCACGTCCAGCGGCTTAGGCACGATGGGCTTTGGTCTGCCTGCCGCCGTTGGGGCGCAGGTAGCGCGCCCGGACGATACGGTCATCTGCATCTCCGGTGACGGCTCCTTCATGATGAACGTACAGGAGCTCGGCACCATCAAGCGTAAGCAGTTGCCGGTGAAGATCGTGCTGCTGGATAACCAACGTTTAGGCATGGTTCGCCAGTGGCAGCAGCTCTTTTTCCAGGAGCGTTACAGCGAAACCACCCTGACCGATAACCCCGATTTCCTCGTCCTGGCCAGCGCCTTCGGCATCCCTGGCCAGCACATCACCCGTAAAGACCAGGTTGAAGCGGCACTTGATGAAATGTTGTCCAGCAAGGGGCCTTACCTGCTTCATGTCTCAATCGACGAACTTGAGAATGTCTGGCCGTTGGTGCCGCCCGGCGCCAGTAACTCACAAATGCTGGAGAAATTATCATGATGCAACATCAGGTCGCCGTTCAGGCTCGCTTCAACCCGGAAACGTTAGAACGTGTATTGCGCGTGGTGCGCCATCGTGGGTTCCAGATCTGTTCGATGAACATGGAAACCGCCACCGACGCGCAGAACATAAATATTGAATTGACCGTTGCCAGTCAGCGCCCCGTCGAATTACTGTTTAGCCAGTTGAGCAAACTTGTCGACGTCGCCCGGGTTGATATCCAGCAGCGTGCCGCTTCATCACAAACACAACAAATTCGCGCCTGAGCGCAAAGGAAGAAAAATGACGACGAAAAAAGCTGATTTCATTTGGTCCAATGGTGAGATGATTCGCTGGGAGGACGCTAAAGTCCACGTGATGTCCCATGCGCTTCACTACGGTACTTCTGTATTTGAAGGTATCCGTTGCTACGACTCACACAAAGGCCCGGTGGTGTTCCGTCATCGTGAACACATGCAACGTCTGCGTGATTCAGCCAAAATTTATCGCTTCCCTGTTTCTCAGAGCGTCGACGAGCTGATGGAAGCTTGCCGCGCGGTGCTGCGTAAAAACAACCTGACCAGCGCCTATATTCGTCCGCTGGTTTTCGTGGGTGATGTGGGTATGGGCGTCAACCCGCCAGCCGGTTACACCACCGATGTGATCATCGCCGCGTTCCCGTGGGGAGCATACCTGGGCGCCGAAGCGCTGGAACAGGGGATCGATGCGATGGTCTCCTCCTGGAACCGTGTGGCGCCAAACACTATCCCGACCGCAGCCAAAGCGGGCGGTAACTATCTCTCCTCCCTGCTGGTAGGCAGCGAAGCGCGCCGTCACGGTTATCAGGAAGGTATCGCCCTGGATGTGAACGGCTATATCTCTGAAGGTGCGGGTGAGAACCTGTTTGAAGTGAAAGATGGCGTCCTCTTCACCCCGCCATTCACCTCTTCCGCCCTGCCGGGGATCACCCGCGACGCCATTATCAAACTGGCGCAGGATCTGGGCATTGAAGTGCGCGAGCAGGTGCTGTCCCGTGAATCACTGTATCTGGCCGATGAAGTGTTCATGTCCGGTACCGCAGCAGAGATCACCCCGGTACGCAGCGTCGACGGCATCCAGGTCGGTGAAGGCCGCCGTGGCCCGGTCACTAAACGTATCCAGGAAGCCTTCTTCGGCCTCTTCACCGGCGAAACCGAAGATAAATGGGGTTGGTTGGACCAGGTTAATCCATAAGCATAAATATGGGACGGCACGCACCGTCCCATTTACCAGATAGACGGGAGTAAATAACGCATGCCTAAGTACCGTTCCGCCACCACCACTCACGGCCGCAATATGGCGGGTGCCCGCGCGCTGTGGCGCGCTACCGGAATGACCGATGCCGATTTCGGGAAACCGATTATCGCCGTGGTCAACTCTTTTACCCAGTTTGTGCCGGGCCACGTGCACCTGCGCGACCTCGGGAAGCTGGTTGCCGAGCAGATTGAAGCCTCCGGCGGCGTGGCAAAAGAGTTCAACACCATCGCCGTGGATGACGGGATCGCAATGGGGCACGGGGGCATGCTCTATTCACTGCCGTCGCGCGAGCTGATTGCCGACTCGGTGGAGTACATGGTGAACGCCCACTGCGCCGATGCCATGGTCTGTATCTCCAACTGCGACAAAATCACCCCGGGGATGCTGATGGCCTCCCTGCGCCTGAACATTCCGGTGATCTTCGTCTCCGGCGGCCCAATGGAAGCGGGTAAAACCAAGCTCTCCGATAAGATCATCAAGCTCGACCTGGTCGACGCGATGATTCAGGGCGCGGACCCGAAAGTCTCCGACGAGCAGAGCGAACAGGTTGAACGTTCAGCGTGCCCGACCTGCGGCTCCTGCTCCGGGATGTTCACCGCCAACTCGATGAACTGTCTGACCGAAGCGCTGGGCTTATCTCAGCCGGGTAACGGCTCGCTGCTGGCGACCCACGCCGATCGTAAGGAGCTGTTTATCAATGCCGGTAAACGCATCGTTGAGCTGACCAAACGCTACTACGAGCAGGACGATGCCAGCGCGCTGCCCCGCAATATCGCCAGCAAAGCGGCATTTGAAAACGCCATGACGCTGGATATCGCTATGGGCGGTTCCACTAACACCGTTCTGCACCTGCTGGCCGCGGCGCAGGAAGCGGAGATCGATTTCACCATGAGTGATATCGACAAGCTCTCCCGCAAAGTGCCGCAGCTGTGTAAGGTTGCACCAAGCACGCAAAAATACCACATGGAAGATGTTCACCGTGCCGGTGGCGTGCTGGGGATCCTCGGTGAGCTGGATCGCGCCGGGTTGATGAACCGCGACGTGAAAAACGTGCTGGGCCTGACGCTGCCGCAGGCGCTGGATCAGTATGACGTGATGCTGACCAAAGATGAGTCAGTGAAAAAAATGTTCCGCGCCGGTCCGGCCGGTATCCGTACCACCCAGGCGTTCTCGCAGGATTGTCGCTGGGACAGCCTGGATGACGATCGCGCAGAGGGTTGTATCCGCTCGCTGGAACATGCCTACAGCAAAGATGGTGGCCTGGCGGTTCTGTACGGCAACTTTGCGGAAAACGGCTGTATCGTTAAAACCGCAGGCGTGGATGACAGCATTCTGAAATTTACCGGTCCGGCAAAAGTCTACGAGAGCCAGGACGAGGCGGTAGAAGCGATCCTCGGCGGCAAAGTGGTTGAAGGCGATGTCGTGGTGATCCGCTACGAAGGGCCGAAAGGCGGGCCTGGAATGCAGGAGATGCTCTACCCGACCACCTTCCTGAAATCGATGGGCCTCGGTAAAGCCTGTGCGCTGATCACCGACGGTCGCTTCTCCGGCGGTACCTCCGGTCTCTCTATCGGCCACGTTTCGCCGGAAGCGGCCAGCGGCGGCAACATCGCTATCATCGAAGATGGCGACCTGATTGAAATCGATATTCCGAATCGCGGTATTCAGCTGAAACTGAGCGACCAGGAAATTGCAGCCCGCCGCGAAGCTCAGGTTGCGCGTGGGGATAAAGCCTGGACGCCGAAAGATCGCCAGCGTGAAGTCTCCTTCGCCCTGCGCGCATATGCGACCCTCGCGACCAGTGCAGATAAAGGCGCAGTGCGCGATAAATCTAAACTTGGGGACTAATGATGGCCGAATCCCAACCCTTATCCGCCGCCCCTGAGGGGGCGGAGTATCTCAGGGCGGTACTACGCGCGCCGGTCTATGAAGCGGTGCAGGTCACGCCGCTGCAAAAAATGGACAAGCTCTCGGCGCGCCTCGATAACGTCATTCTGGTAAAACGTGAAGACCGTCAGCCGGTACACAGCTTTAAGCTGCGCGGCGCTTACGCGATGATGGCCGGGCTGACCGATGAGCAAAAAGCGCGTGGGGTGATCACGGCGTCTGCGGGCAACCATGCCCAGGGCGTGGCGTTCTCGTCTGCGCGTCTGGGGCTGAAAGCCCTGATCGTGATGCCTGTGGCAACCGCAGATATCAAAGTCGATGCGGTGCGGGGATTTGGCGGTGAAGTGCTGCTCCACGGCGCCAATTTTGACGAAGCGAAAGCCAAAGCCATTGAGCTGGCGCAGCAGCAGGGCTTCACCTGGGTGCCGCCGTTCGATCACCCGATGGTGATTGCCGGGCAGGGTACCCTGGCGCTGGAACTGCTGCAGCAGGATGCCCATCTTGACCGCGTATTTGTTCCGGTCGGCGGCGGTGGCCTGGCGGCGGGCGTGGCGGTACTCATCAAACAGCTGATGCCGCAGATCAAAGTGATTGCCGTGGAAGCGGAAGATTCTGCCTGCCTGAAGGCGGCGCTGGATGCCGGACACCCGGTAGACCTGCCGCGCGTTGGGCTGTTTGCCGAAGGCGTGGCGGTGAAACGCATCGGGGATGAGACCTTCCGCGTCTGCCGGGAGTATCTCGACGACATCATCACCGTCGACAGCGATGCCATCTGCGCAGCAATGAAAGATTTGTTCGAGGATGTGCGTGCGGTAGCAGAACCGTCCGGCGCGCTGGCGCTGGCGGGGATGAAAAAATATATCGCCCAGCACAATATTCGCGGCGAGCGTCTGGCCCATGTCCTTTCCGGCGCTAACGTCAACTTCCACGGCCTGCGCTACGTTTCCGAGCGTTGCGAGCTGGGTGAGCAGCGTGAGGCCCTGCTGGCGGTGACCATCCCGGAAGAGAAGGGCAGCTTCCTCAAGTTCTGCCAGCTGCTGGGCGGCCGTTCGGTAACCGAGTTCAACTACCGTTTTGCCGATGCTAAAGATGCCTGCATTTTTGTCGGCGTGCGTTTAAGCCGCGGTCTGGAAGAGCGCAAAGAGATCCTCAGCCTGCTGCATGAAGGTGGCTACAGCGTGGTGGATCTCTCTGATGATGAAATGGCGAAGCTGCACGTGCGCTACATGGTGGGCGGGCGTCCGTCTAAACCGTTACGGGAGCGTCTGTTCAGCTTTGAGTTTCCGGAGTCGCCGGGTGCGCTGCTGAAGTTCCTGCATACCCTGGGCACGCACTGGAACATCTCCCTGTTCCACTACCGCAGCCACGGCACCGACTACGGTCGGGTACTGGCGGCGTTTGAACTGGGCGAGCACGAGCCGGATTTCGAAACGCGGCTGAACGAACTGGGCTACGAATGTCATGACGAAACCCACAACCCGGCGTTCCGTTTCTTCCTGGCGGGCTAGTGGTTGGGCAATATCTTCCAGAACGCATCAATAAGCGGCTCATGCAGCCGCTTTTTTTGTGCGCAGACGCCAAGCTCAAACGGCGTTTTCTCGTCGCTGCGCTCCAGAATCATCACGCGATTGCGCACCGGCTCCGGACTGTTCTCCAGCACCACTTCCGGCAGCAGCGCCACGCCGCAGCCGAGCGCCACCATTGAGACCATCGCCTCATGGCCGCCCACTGTCGCATAGATGGAGGGGTTGCTGATTTTCTGACGACGGAACCACAGCTCAATGCGACGACGCACCGGCCCCTGATCGGCCATGATAAAGGGCACCGTTGACCAGTCGGGCTTCTCCACCGACACCTGGTTGCGCACCGGGCAGGGCAGCGCCGGAGCGATCAGCACTACGGCCAGATTTTCCAGCATTGAGAAGGCCACCGCCCCCGGCAGGGTTTCCGGTTTGCCGGCAATGGCCAGATCCGCTTCACCCGTCACCACCTTTTCCATCGCATCGGCGGCATCGCCGGTGGTGAGTTTAATTTCAACCGAGGGATGCTCCGCGCGGAAGCGGTCAAGAATGGGGGGAAGATGGCTATAGGCGGCGGTCACCGAGCAGAAGATGTGGAGCTCGCCGGACAGAGAGGGCCCCTGCTGGTCGATGGTGTGGCGCAGCTGCTGATACTGCAATAACGTCTGTTGGGCAAACGTACGCAACTCTTCCCCCGCTTCGGTGAGCGTCACCGTGCGGTTATCACGCACAAACAGCGGCTGGCCGAGATCCTCTTCCAGACGCTGGATCTGGCGGGAAAGCGTGGAGGGGCTGACATGCATCGCCCGCGCGCTGCGGCCAAAATGGCGGCTTTCCGCCAGATGCAAAAACATTTTTAGATCGCGTAAATCCACCGATTCCACTCCCCCATTTTACATTGCAAATATTGCAACGTGACGTTGTGAATATATCAATTTCCGCAATAAATTTCCTGTTGTAATGTGGGTACATTCTTGCTGAACAGCGAACCGAACAATAAGACACACAACATCACGAGGTATCACCATGGCTAACTACTTCAACACACTGAACCTGCGCCAGCAGCTGGCGCAGCTGGGCAAATGCCGCTTTATGGCGCGCGATGAATTTGCCGATGGCGCAAGCTACCTTCAGGGTAAGAAAGTGGTCATCGTCGGCTGTGGCGCACAGGGTCTGAACCAGGGCCTGAACATGCGCGACTCCGGCCTGGATATCTCCTACGCCCTGCGTAAAGAAGCGATTGCTGAGAAGCGTGCTTCCTGGCGCAAAGCGACCGAAAACGGCTTCAAAGTGGGTACCTACGAAGAGCTGATCCCACAGGCAGATCTGGTTGTTAACCTGACGCCAGACAAACAGCACTCTGACGTTGTGCGTTCCGTACAGCCTATGATGAAAGATGGCGCGGCGCTGGGTTATTCCCACGGCTTCAACATCGTTGAAGTGGGCGAGCAGATCCGTAAAGACATCACCGTCGTGATGGTGGCGCCGAAATGCCCGGGTACCGAAGTGCGCGAAGAGTACAAGCGTGGTTTCGGTGTGCCGACCCTGATCGCGGTTCACCCGGAAAACGATCCGAAAGGCGAAGGGATGGCGATCGCCAAAGCATGGGCAGCAGCTACCGGCGGTCACCGTGCGGGCGTGCTGGAATCCTCCTTCGTGGCCGAAGTGAAATCTGACCTGATGGGCGAGCAGACCATTCTGTGCGGCATGCTGCAGGCCGGTTCTCTGCTCTGCTTCGATAAGCTGGTGGAAGAGGGTACTGACCCGGCATACGCGGAAAAACTGATTCAGTTCGGCTGGGAAACCATCACCGAAGCGCTGAAGCAGGGCGGCATCACCCTGATGATGGATCGCCTGTCTAACCCGGCGAAACTGCGTGCCTTCGCCCTGTCCGAGCAGCTGAAAACCATCATGGCACCGCTGTTCCAGAAACATATGGACGACATCATCTCCGGCGAGTTCTCTTCCGGCATGATGGCTGACTGGGCCAACGACGATAAGAAACTGCTGACCTGGCGCGAAGAGACCGGTAAGACCGCGTTTGAGACCGCTGAGCAGTATGAAGGCAAAATCGGCGAGCAGGAGTACTTCGATAAAGGCGTTCTGATGATTGCGATGGTGAAAGCGGGCGTTGAGCTGGCGTTCGAAACCATGGTGGATTCCGGCATCATCGAAGAGTCTGCTTACTATGAATCCCTGCACGAGCTGCCGCTGATCGCGAACACCATCGCCCGTAAGCGTCTGTATGAGATGAACGTGGTTATCTCCGATACCGCTGAATACGGTAACTACCTGTTCTCTTATGCCTGCGTACCGCTGCTGAAAGAGTTCATGACCACCCTGCAGCCAGGCGATCTGGGCAAAGCGATTGCCGAAGGTGCGGTAGATAATGCCCAGTTGCGTGACGTGAACGAAGCGATTCGCAGCCACGAGATCGAGAAAGTAGGTCACAAACTGCGTGGCTATATGACCGATATGAAACGTATCGCAGTAGCAGGCTAAAACCTCATGTCGGGTGGCGCTGCGCTTACCCGACCTACAAAGCTGTATCAAGTAGGCCGGGTAAGGCGAAGCCGCCACCCGGCTTTTTATTTGCGGTACAGCACTTTAATAACGTGGTAACCGAACTGAGTGTGCAGCGGGCCGGTTGGCTCCAGCACCGGGCAGGAGAAGACCACTTTATCGAACGCCGGAACCATCTGACCCTGGCGGAATTCACCCAGATCGCCGCCGCGTTTGCCTGACGGGCAAATAGAGTGCTTCTTCGCCAGCTTGCCGAAGTCGGCGCCGTTTTTAATCTGCTCCAGAAGATCCAGAGCCAGTTTCTCTTCTTTAACAAGAATATGCAGTGCTGCTGCTGTTTTTGCCATGATCGTGCCTTGAAGGGTTGAGTTAAATCGGGGCGCAATATACCACGCGTTAGCGGCGATACAGCACCTTAATGATATGGTAGCCATACTTCGTTTTGACCGGGCCGTAGGGTTTTAGCAGCGGGCAGCTAAAAACCGCCTCATCGAAAGGGCCCACCATCACACCCTGCTTAAATTCCCCTAAATCGCCGCCGTTGCGCCCGGAGGGACATTTAGAGTAGCGCTTCGCCAGATGATCGAAGCTGATGCCGCGTTCCAGTTTGGCAAGGATCTCCTGCGCCAGTTTCTCTTCTTTTACCAGAATGTGCAGGGCCGCTGCGCTCTTTTTCATGGTTCTGCTCTCGGGGTTAATCGCGTTTTGTTCACTTTATCATTAGCCGGTAAATCTGCGCCCGGCTTTCTGCTACAATCCCCACCCCGTTCGAAGATTGAGCAATATTCCCATGCGTTTAAACCCTGGACAACAACAAGCGGTCGAATTCGTTACTGGACCATGCCTGGTGCTGGCAGGGGCGGGTTCCGGTAAAACCCGCGTCATCACCAACAAAATCGCTCACCTGATCCGCGGCTGCGGCTATCAGGCACGCCACATCGCCGCGGTGACCTTTACCAACAAAGCGGCGCGCGAGATGAAAGAGCGTGTCGGGCAGACGTTAGGACGCAAAGAGGCCCGCGGCCTGATGATCTCCACCTTCCATACCCTGGGGCTGGATATCATAAAGCGCGAATATGCGGCGTTGGGGATGAAAGCCAACTTCTCGCTGTTTGACGATACCGATCAGGTGGCATTGCTCAAGGAGCTGACCGAAGGGCTGATCGAAGATGACAAAGTGGTGCTGCAGCAGTTGATCTCCACGATCTCAAACTGGAAAAACGATCTGATGAGCCCTGCCCAGGCCGCCGCAAGCGCCAAAGGGGAGCGGGATCGGATCTTCGCCCACTGCTACAGCCTGTATAACGATCATCTCAAAGCCTGCAACGTGCTCGACTTTGACGACCTGATCCTGCTGCCCACGCTGCTGCTGCAAAGCAATGAAGAGGTGCGTGAGCGCTGGCAGAACAAGATCCGCTACCTGCTGGTGGATGAATATCAGGACACCAACACCAGCCAGTACGAGCTGGTGAAACTGCTGGTGGGTCAGCGGGCGCGTTTCACCGTGGTGGGTGACGATGACCAGTCGATCTACTCCTGGCGCGGCGCTCGTCCACAGAACCTGGTCCTGCTCAGTAAGGACTTCCCGGCGCTGCAGGTGATCAAGCTGGAGCAGAACTACCGCTCATCCGGGCGTATTCTGAAGGCGGCCAACATCCTGATCGCCAATAACCCACATGTGTTTGAAAAACGCCTCTTTTCCGAACTGGGATACGGCACGGAGCTGAAGGTGCTCAGCGCCAACAATGAAGATCACGAAGCCGAGCGCGTGGCGGGCGAACTGATTGCCCATCACTTCGTTAACAAAACCAACTACAAAGATTACGCCATTCTCTATCGCGGAAATCACCAGTCGCGCGTCTTTGAAAAGATGCTGATGCAGAACCGCATCCCGTACAAAATTTCCGGCGGAACCTCGTTCTTCTCGCGCCCGGAAATCAAGGATCTGCTCGCCTACCTGCGGGTACTGACCAACCCGGACGATGACAGTGCTTTCCTGCGGATCGTCAATACGCCGAAGCGTGAGATTGGCCCGGCGACACTGCAAAAACTGGGTGAGTGGGCGATGACCCGCAACAAGAGCCTGTTAACGGCCAGTTTCGATATGGGTCTGAGCCAGACCTTAACCGGGCGTGGCTATGAATCGCTGACCCGCTTTACCCACTGGCTGCGCGAGATCCAGCAGCTCAGCGAGCGGGAGCCGATTAATGCGGTGCGGGATCTGATCCGCGGCATCGACTATGAATCCTGGCTGTATGAAACTTCCGCCAGCCCGAAAGCGGCCGAGATGCGGATGAAGAACGTCAACCAGCTTTTCACCTGGATGACTGAGATGCTGGAAGGGACGGAGATCGATGAACCGATGACCCTGACCCAGGTGGTTACCCGCTTTACCCTGCGCGATATGATGGAGCGTGGTGAAAGCGAAGAGGAGGCGGATCAGGTGCAGCTGATGACCCTGCATGCCTCGAAGGGGCTTGAGTTCCCGTATGTCTATCTGGTGGGCATGGAAGAGGGCTTGCTGCCGCATCAGAGCAGCATCGATGAGGATAACGTCGATGAAGAGCGTCGTCTGGCCTATGTAGGCATCACGCGGGCGCAAAAAGAGCTGACATTTACGCTGTGTAAGGAGCGGCGTCAGTATGGAGAGCTGGTGCGTCCGGAGCCGAGCCGCTTCCTGCTGGAGTTACCTCAGGATGACGTACTCTGGGAGCAGGAACGTAAGGTCATCACCGCCGAAGAGCGGATGCACAAGGGGCAGGCCAGCATCGCCAATATTCGCGCCATGATGGAAAAAGCGAAAAACCGCTAGCCTGAAGACCCGGTATGCGTAGCGCTACCGGGCATATCATCGTAATTAATGAACCTCAAGCGCCCAGTGCACGTAGCTCTGCCACTGGGACTCCTGTACCAGCATTTCGGCACCCAGCGGATGCGTATCGAGCCAGTTTTCCGGCAAGGTTAGCGTCAGCTTCTCTCCTTCCGCTTTCAGCGTGATGGCCGGCAAGAGATCGTCCCGGCGACGGCTGGCAAAGAGGATCGCCAGACGCAGCAGACGGCACAGATGTTCCGCCACGCGCGGCGGAACCGCATTTTGCTGGTGGAGCGAAGAGAGATCGACAGGGTTGGTCTGGTTTAACAGCAGCGTGGCCAACAATTTCTTTTGCGCCGGAGTAAAGCCGGGCAAATCGAGATTGCGCACCAGATACGCCGCATGCAGCGGCGCTTGTTTGAAATCGACGCTCAGGCCAATTTCATGTAGCTGGCAGGCGCTAAGCAGTAATTCGCGACAGATGGGCTCAATATGCCACTCATTTTCGACGTGATCGAGAAAACGTGTCGCCAGATTCGCTACCCGGTGCGCCTGTTCAATATCGACCATGAATCGCCGCTGGATGTTGCGCAGCGTATGGTCGCGAATATCCTGATCGACCGCCAGATGCAACATGCCGTAGACCAGCCCTTCCCGCAGCGCGCCGCCTGCAAGGGTCATGCACTGAATATTCAGTTCGGTGAAAATGGCAATCAGGATCGCCAGCCCGCTCGGGAAGACCAGCGCGCGCTCAAGGGTTAGCCCTTCAATTTCCAGCTCTTCCAGGCGTCCGCAGAGGATCGCGCGCTGTTTTAACTGCTGAAGTTTCGCCAGCGTGATGCGCTCATCCATCCCCTGCGCCATCATGATTTCCTGCAACGCCTGAACGGTGCCGGACGCGCCAACGCAGACTTTCCAGCCGTGATAACGCAGTTCATCGGCCACCGGACGCAGCACTTCGCGCGCGGCTTTTTCCGCGTCATCAAAGTTTTCTTGCGCCAGATTGCGATCGGTGAAGTAGCGTTCAAGCCAGGTGACACAACCCATCGATAAGCTGTTCAGGGATGTCGCCTGGGCGCCATTACCGGTGACCAGCTCAGTGCTTGCACCACCGATGTCCACCACCAGACGACGCTCGTCACCGCCCGTGGTATGCGCTACCCCCTGATAAATCAGGCGGGCTTCTTCTTCACCGCTGATCACCTGTATCGGGCAGCCAAGGATCTGCTGAGCAGTGGCAATAAATTCACCGGCATTCACCGCCAGACGCAGGGTTGCGGTAGCGACGACGCGGATTTGCTGAGAAGGGATATCCTGCAGACGTTCGGCGAAAAGACGCAGACATTGCCAGCCGCGCTCCATGGCTTCTGGAGAGAGCTGATTATCAGCACTCAGGCCCGCCGCGAGGCGAACCTTGCGCTTTATACGCGTCAGTGTTTGAACACTGCCCGCCACCTCGCGTACAACCAGCATATGAAAACTATTTGAACCTAAATCAATAGCTGCATAGAGCGAGGTAGACCGGAGCATATTTTTAGCCTGAACGACGACGATTACGCGGTGCGCTGTTACGGCGCGGACCATTGCCAGAACGTGCGCGGGTCAGGCGCTTCGGCGGTGGAAGCTCGCTCAACAGCGCTTCCGGGTTATATTTGCTGACCGGAATTGAGTGGCCGATATAGGTCTCAATCGCAGGCAGGTTCAGCGCGTACTCTTCACAGGCCAGGCTGATGGAGTGCCCGCTGGCGCCCGCACGACCGGTACGCCCGATACGGTGAACGTAATCTTCGCAGTCGTCCGGCAGGTCATAGTTGAAGACGTGCGTAACCGCCGGGATGTGCAGACCGCGCGCGGCAACGTCCGTTGCAACCAGAATATCGAGATCGCCACGGGTAAACTCTTCAAGAATGCGCAGACGTTTTTTCTGTGCGACATCGCCCGTCAACAGACCAACACGGTGCCCATCCGCAGCCAGGTGGCCCCAGATATCTTCACAGCGATGTTTGGTATTGGCGAAAACGATGGCGCGATCCGGCCACTCTTCTTCAATGAGCGACTGCAGCAGACGCATTTTCTCTTCGTTAGAAGGGTAAAAAAGCTCTTCTTTAATACGGTGGCCGGTTTTCTGTTCCGGTTCCACTTCGACGTATTCGGCGTTGTTCATCTGTTCGAACGCCAGTTCACGGACGCGATAAGAGAGCGTGGCCGAGAACAGCATATTCAGACGCTGGTTAGCGGCAGGCATGCGACGGAACAGCCAGCGGATATCTTTAATAAAGCCGAGATCGTACATGCGATCGGCTTCGTCCAGCACCACAACCTGGATAGCGCCGAGGTTAATGTGGTTCTGCTTCGCGTAATCGATAAGACGGCCGGTGGTGCCGATCAGAATATCGACGCCGCTTTCCAGCACTTTCAGCTGTTTGTCATAACCGTCACCGCCGTAGGCCAGGCCAAGTTTCAGGCCGGTAGCTTGCGCCAGGGGTTCTGCATCAGCGTGGATCTGTACCGCCAGTTCTCGCGTCGGTGCCATAATCAGCGCGCGCGGTTGGTTAACTTTACGGTCAGCAATTGCCGGATGAGAGAGTAAATAATGAAACGTTGACGTTAAAAACGCCATCGTTTTGCCGGTACCGGTTTGCGCCTGCCCTGCAACGTCGCGACCCGCCAGCGTCAGCGGAAGGGCGAGAGCCTGAATGGGCGTGCAGTTATGAAACCCTTTTTTTTCAAGGGCTTCGATCACTTTTGGGTGCAGGGCGAAGTCGGAAAACTTCTGTTCTGTTAAATGTGTTTTGCTCATAGTGTGGTAGAATATCAGCTTACTATTGCTTTACGAAAGCGTATCCGGTGAAATAAAGTCAACCTTTAGTTGGTTAATGCTACATCAACAGGTCGTTGATGGATGCAAGATCAACGCGCCAGGCTTATTCCTGTGGAGTTATATATGAGCGATAAAATTATTCACCTGACTGACGACAGTTTTGACACGGACGTACTTAAAGCTGACGGGCTGATCCTCGTCGATTTCTGGGCTGAATGGTGTGGTCCTTGCAAAATGATCGCCCCGATTCTGGATGAGATCGCCGACGAATATCAGGGCAAACTGACCGTGGCTAAACTGAACATCGACCAGAACCCGGGCACCGCGCCAAAATATGGCATCCGCGGCATCCCGACTCTGCTGCTGTTTAAAAACGGTGAAGTGGCAGCGACCAAAGTGGGCGCCCTGTCCAAAGGTCAGCTGAAAGAGTTCCTGGACGCCAATCTGGCGTAAGGCTTCTCGTCTGTGCGTCCAGGGTTTCTAAATTGTTTGGATCTCTGGACGCCCGGCTTGAGTCGTGCTAAGTTACCTATGACTTCGTTTTAAACATACCTTGTTGTTTGAATCTTGTTTTACCCGATACTTCCCGTTGTTGACATAAACAGTGCGAGAAGTGGATAGATTCCGGGCTTGTCACTCAATCCGTCTTGTCGTTTCAGTTCTGTGCTTTCCCTGTGAGCAGACAGCGAACAGACATGAGTTGATAGCCGTTAACAGGCATGGATGACCCTGCCATACCATTCACAAATTAAGTTCGAGTATTACCCCGAGTTTAAGAACCCACACCATTATGAATCTTACCGAATTAAAGAATACGCCGGTTTCTGAGCTGATCACTCTCGGCGAAAATATGGGGCTGGAAAACCAGGCTCGTATGCGCAAGCAGGACATCATTTTTGCCATCCTGAAGCAGCACGCAAAGAGTGGCGAAGATATCTTTGGCGACGGTGTGCTGGAGATATTGCAGGACGGATTTGGTTTCCTCCGCTCTGCAGACAGCTCCTACCTCGCCGGTCCTGATGATATCTACGTTTCTCCCAGCCAAATCCGCCGTTTCAACCTCCGCACTGGTGACACCATTTCAGGTAAGATTCGTCCTCCTAAAGAGGGTGAACGCTACTTTGCGCTGCTGAAAGTTAACGAAGTTAACTACGATAAGCCGGAAAACTCGCGCAATAAGATCCTGTTCGAAAACTTAACGCCGCTGCACGCGAACTCTCGCCTGCGCATGGAGCGTGGTAACGGTTCTACTGAAGACTTAACCGCTCGCGTTCTGGATCTGGCTTCGCCGATTGGTCGCGGTCAGCGTGGTCTGATTGTCGCGCCGCCAAAAGCGGGTAAAACCATGCTGCTGCAGAACATCGCGCAGAGCATCGCTTACAACCACCCAGACTGCGTACTGATGGTACTGCTGATTGACGAACGTCCGGAAGAAGTGACCGAGATGCAGCGTCTGGTGAAAGGTGAAGTTGTGGCGTCGACCTTTGACGAACCTGCCTCCCGCCACGTTCAGGTTGCTGAAATGGTTATCGAGAAGGCGAAGCGTCTGGTTGAGCATAAGAAAGACGTTATCATCCTGCTTGACTCCATCACTCGTCTGGCGCGTGCTTACAACACCGTGGTTCCGGCGTCCGGTAAAGTCTTGACCGGTGGTGTGGATGCCAACGCCCTGCATCGTCCGAAGCGTTTCTTCGGTGCTGCGCGTAACGTGGAAGAGGGCGGTAGCCTGACCATCATCGCAACCGCGCTGATCGATACCGGTTCGAAGATGGATGAAGTAATTTACGAAGAGTTTAAAGGTACAGGCAACATGGAACTGCACCTGTCGCGTAAAATCGCTGAAAAACGCGTCTTCCCGGCTATCGACTACAACCGTTCCGGTACCCGTAAAGAAGAGCTGCTCACCACTCAGGAAGAGCTGCAGAAAATGTGGATCCTGCGCAAAATTATCCATCCAATGGGTGAAATCGACGCGATGGAGTTCCTCATTAACAAGCTGGCGATGACCAAAACTAACGATGATTTCTTCGATATGATGAAACGCTCGTAATATAAATAAAGCGCCGAAACGCCACGTTTTTACGTGGCGTTTTTCTTTTATGGCTTATACGCTGTAACAGTAAGCTGTCAAATTATACTGCCGGGGACGAAAATCGGAATGTTCGTCAAAGCAGAAAAGTAATTGTCTGAAAAATAAACAAAGGGACTTGGGCGAGGCCTGCTTTTTCCTTCTTGAGCCGAGCCTTCAAGGTTATACTTTCGGGATTAACATTTGTTGAGAGCATCCATTGTGAATCTACTCACTGCGGTGACTGAGCTAATCAGTATTTTTCTTTTTACCACCTGTTTTTTATTCCTCGCCCGTAAGGTCGCGAAGAGAGTCGGACTGGTGGATAAGCCCAATTATCGTAAACGCCATCAAGGCTTGATTCCGCTGGTTGGTGGGATCTCGGTTTACGCGGGTATCTGCTTCACCTTCGCCATTGCGGATTATTATATCCCTCATGCGGCACTCTATCTGGCCTGTGCCGGCGTGCTGGTGCTGGTTGGCGCGCTGGATGACCGATACGATATCAGCGTCAAATTCCGCGCCGCGGTTCAGGCGGCTATCGGCGTCATCATGATGGTGGTAGGGAAACTCTATCTCAGCAGCCTGGGCTACATCTTTGGCACCTGGGAGATGGTACTGGGGCCATTCGGCTACTTCCTGACGTTGTTTGCCGTATGGGCGGCGATTAACGCCTTTAACATGGTAGACGGCATTGACGGTCTGCTTGGTGGGCTCTCCAGCGTCTCCTTCGCGGCTATCGGCATCATCCTCTGGTTTGATGGCCAGTACAGCCTGTCGATGTGGTGCTTCGCGATGATCGCCGCCATTCTGCCTTATATCTGCCTTAACCTCGGTGTCCTGGGACGTCGCTACAAGGTCTTTATGGGGGATGCCGGCAGTACGCTGATTGGCTTTACCATCATCTGGATCCTGCTGGAAACTACTCAGGGTAACACCCATCCAATCAGTCCGGTGACGGCACTGTGGATCATCGCCATTCCATTGATGGATATGGTGGCAATTATGTACCGCCGTCTGCGTAAAGGCATGAGTCCCTTCTCCCCAGACCGCCAGCATATTCATCATCTTATTATGCGTGCCGGCTTCACCTCACGACAGGCATTTGTCTTGATTACGCTGGCCGCTGCGCTGTTAGCCGGGATTGGCGTTGCCGCAGAATATGCACATTTCATTCCTGAATGGGTAATGTTGGTATTATTCTTGCTTGCATTTTTCCTGTACGGCTACTGTATTAAACGCGCATGGAAAGTGGCGCGCTTTATTAAACGCGTAAAACGCCGTATGCGTAGAAATAATGGCAATAACCCAACTTTAACTAAGTAAATCGGGACTGTAATGACTCAACCGTTGGCGGGAGCAAAATCAGTGGTAACTGAGAATGAGCTGGATGTTCGTGGCTTGTTCCGCGTGTTATGGGCGGGCAAGTTTTGGATTGCAGGTATTGCGCTGGGCTTTGCACTTATCGCTCTGGCCTATACCTTTTTCGCCAGACAAGAGTGGAGTGCGACGGCGATTACCGACCGTCCTACGGTGAATATGCTTGGAGGTTTCTACTCTCAGCAACAGTTTCTGCAGAATCTGGATGTAAAAGCGAATCCTGCGACCGCCGACCAGACTTCGGTAATGGACGAGTCCTACAAAGAGTTTGTTATGCAGCTCGCCTCCTGGGATACGCGCCGTGATTTCTGGAACCAGACCGACTATTTCAAACAGAGAATGGTCGGCAACAGCAAAGCCGATGCAGCCCTGCTGGATGAGCTGATCAACAACATCCAGTTTATGGCGGGCGATCCGCTGCGCAACATCAACGACAGCGTCAAGCTGATCGCTGAAACCGCGCCGGACGCGAATAACCTGCTGCGTCAGTATGTCGCTTTCGCCAGCCAGCGCGCAGCAAGCCACCTTAATGATGAGCTGAAAGGCGCCTGGGCGGCGCGTACCGTGCAGATGAAAGCGCAGGTCAAACGTCAGGAAGAGGTCGCCAAAGCCATCTTTAACCGCCGGGTACATAACCTCGATCAGGCGCTGAAGATTGCTGAAAAGAGCAATATCTCGCGCAGTGAAACCGATGTGCCTGCCGATGAACTGCCCGATTCTGAAATGTTCCTGCTGGGGCGTCCTATGCTCCAGGCGCGCCTGGAAAATCTGCAGGCCGTGGGGCCAGATTTTGACCTCGATTACGACCAGAACCGCGCCATGCTCAACACCCTCAACGTCGGTCCGACACTGGACCCGCGTTTTCAGACCTATCGTTATTTGCGAACACCTGAAGAACCTGTAAAACGCGATAGTCCACGTCGCGCATTCCTGATGATTATGTGGGGGATTGTGGGTGCTTTAATTGGCGCAGGCGTGGCATTAACCCGTCGTCGCAAAATTTAAGAACGCCGTCTACGATGAAGGCTGCTGGCCTTCATCGCTTAATCGAAGAGAATCGATGTGAAAGTACTCACTGTCTTTGGTACAAGGCCGGAAGCCATCAAGATGGCGCCTCTGGTCCATGCGTTGGCAAGCGACCCTTATTTTGAGGCGAAAGTTTGCGTTACTGCGCAGCATCGGGAGATGCTGGATCAGGTCCTAAAACTCTTTTCCATTGTTCCCGACTACGACCTCAATATTATGAAGCCGGGGCAAGGGCTAACCGAAATTACCTGCCGTATTCTGGAAGGTTTAAAACCTATTCTGGAGTCGTTCAGGCCGGATGTCGTGCTGGTGCACGGCGATACCACCACCACCATCGCCACCAGTCTGGCGGCCTTCTATCAACGTATTCCGGTTGGACATGTCGAAGCCGGTTTACGCACGGGCGATCTCTCCTCCCCGTGGCCCGAGGAGGCGAACCGGACCCTGACCGGGCATCTGGCGATGTATCACTTTGCGCCAACCGAGAACTCCCGTCAGAACCTGCTGCGCGAAAACGTTAACGACCAGCACATCTTTGTCACCGGCAACACGGTGATCGACGCGCTGATCTGGGTGCGCGACCGGGTGCTGGCGAACGACAGCCTGCGTGGGCAACTGGCCGAACAGTATCCGTTCCTCGCTAACGGTAAAAAGATGATTCTGGTCACCGGACACCGGCGGGAAAGTTTTGGCCAGGGCTTCGAGCAAATCTGCCATGCGCTGGCTGAAATCGCCGCGCGTAACGAAGATGTCCAGATCGTCTATCCGGTGCATCTGAACCCTAACGTCAGCGAGCCGGTCAACCGCATCCTGGGGCATGTCAAAAACGTCATACTTATTGAGCCGCAGGACTATCTGCCATTCGTCTGGCTGATGAACCATGCCTGGCTGATCCTGACGGACTCAGGCGGTATTCAGGAAGAAGCGCCTTCACTGGGGAAACCGGTGCTGGTGATGCGTGAAACCACCGAGCGTCCTGAAGCGGTTAAAGCGGGGACGGTAAGGCTGGTGGGGACCGATTCACGAGCCATCGTGGAAGAGGTGACGCGCCTGCTACTTAACAACGAAGAGTATCAGGCCATGAGCCGGGCCCATAACCCGTATGGTGATGGCCAGGCCTGTGACCGCATTTTGTACGCACTTAAACACAATCGGGTATCGCTATGAGTTTTACTACCATTTCTGTCATTGGTCTTGGCTACATTGGGCTGCCCACGGCGGCGGCATTTGCCTCCCGTCAAAAACAGGTAGTGGGTGTTGATATCAACCAGCATGCGGTTGAGACGATCAACAAGGGTGAAATTCATATCGTTGAGCCAGATCTCGACAAGGTGGTAAAAACCGCCGTTGAAGGGGGATACCTCAGGGCCAGTACCACACCAGTGGTTGCCGATGCCTACCTGATTGCTGTGCCGACGCCATTCAAAGGCGAGCATGAGCCGGATATGGCCTATGTCGAAGCGGCAGCGAAATCCATCGCCCCGGTACTGGAAAAAGGCGCGCTGGTGATCCTCGAATCCACCTCACCGGTGGGTGCCACCGAGCAAATGGCCCAGTGGCTGGCTGAGGCGCGCCCGGATCTGACTTTCCCGCAGCAGGCGGGCGAGCAGGCCGATATCAACGTCGCCTACTGCCCGGAGCGCGTGCTGCCGGGGCAGGTGATGGTCGAACTGATTAAAAACGATCGGGTTATTGGCGGCATGACTCCGGTCTGTTCCGCCCGCGCCAGCGAGCTGTATAACATCTTCCTCGAAGGCGAGTGCGTGGTGACCAACTCCCGTACCGCTGAGATGTGCAAACTCACCGAAAACAGCTTCCGCGACGTGAACATTGCGTTTGCTAATGAGCTGTCGCTGATTTGCGCCGATCAGGGGATTAACGTCTGGGAACTGATTCGTCTGGCGAACCGCCATCCGCGCGTGAATATCCTGCAACCCGGGCCGGGCGTAGGCGGTCACTGCATCGCGGTCGACCCGTGGTTTATCGTGTCGCAGAACCCCCAGCAGGCGCGTCTTATCCGTACCGCCCGCGAAGTTAACGACAGCAAGCCGCACTGGGTACTGAACCAGGTGAAAGCCACCCTGGCAGATTACCTGACCCAAAGCGGCAAGCGCGCGAACGAGGTGACCATCGCCTGTTTTGGTCTCGCCTTTAAGCCGAACATTGACGATCTGCGTGAAAGCCCGGCGATGGAAATTGCTGAGATGATTGCCGACTGGCACAGCGGTGAAACGCAGGTGGTGGAACCCAATATTCATGAACTGCCGAAAAAACTGGCTGGACACTGCGCCCTGACCAGCGTTGAAGAGGCGTTGGCAACCGCCGATGTGTTGGTGCTGCTGGTGGACCATAACGAGTTTAAAGCGATCCAGGGCGAGGCCGTCCGTCAGGAATTTATCGTTGATACCAAAGGGGTCTGGCGTTGAGTCAGCTCCACGGTGCGTTACAGCCGCTGGAGTGGGAAAGCGAGTTTTTTGCCCTTCCCACGGCGCTTGTGCGCCTCTCTGATGATGCTCCGCTGCTGACGGCTTCCGGGCTGGACGCCTGGCAGCGGGTGCAGGCTAAAATTCCGGCCACCCGCGCCGACTGGCTGGACGCGTTACAGGCGCAGGGCTTCAGGCTGGTGGAAGGCGAAGTCGATCTCGCCATTACCGTGACGCACCACGCTTGCCCTGGCGCGGAACCTGCGATGGAGCAGGATATCCCGGCGCTGCGCCAGCTGGCTGCTCAGGCCTTTGCGCAGAGCCGCTTTCGCGCCCCCTGGTACGCACCTGACGACAGCGGTCGCTTCTATGCCCAGTGGATCGAGAATGCGGTAAAAGGCACCTTCGACCATCTCTGCCTGGTGTTCCGCGCGCCGGATGGCGCCATCCAGGGCTTTGTCTCCCTGCGCAAGCTCAGCGACAACGAGGCGCGTATCGGTCTGCTGGCCGGGCGCGGTATGGGCGAGAAGTTAATGCAGGCGGCGCTGCACTGGGCGCAGCAACAGCAGATTTCTACTTTGCGGGTGGCGACCCAGATGGGCAACACCGCCGCGCTTAAACGTTATATCGCAAGCGGCGGCAACATCGAAACGACCGCTTACTGGCTATACAGGTGACAAGATGATCCCATTTAATGCGCCTCCTGTGGTGGGCACCGAACTCGATTACATGCAGTCTGCGATGGGCAGCGGCAAACTTTGCGGCGATGGCGGCTATACGCGCCGTTGCCAGCAGTGGATGGAGCAGCGCTTTCAGAGCGCGAAAGTCCTCCTGACCCCCTCCTGCACCGCCTCGCTGGAGATGGCGGCCCTGTTGCTGGACATCGGTCCTGGCGATGAAGTGATCATGCCGAGCTACACCTTTGTCTCCACCGCCAACGCTTTCGTGCTGCGCGGGGCGAAAATCGTCTTTGTCGATATCCGTCCGGATACCATGAACATTGACGAGACGCTGATTGAAGCGGCGATCACCGACAAGACCCGCGCCATCGTGCCGGTACACTATGCCGGGGTGGCGTGCGAGATGGACACCATCATGGCGATTGCCAAAAAGCATAACCTGTACGTGGTGGAAGATGCCGCACAGGGAGTTATGTCCACCTACAAGGGCCGCGCGTTGGGCACCATCGGGCACATCGGCTGCTTCAGCTTCCACGAAACCAAAAACTACACCGCAGGCGGAGAAGGCGGCGCGACGTTGATTAACGATCGCGCCCTGGTGGAGCGTGCGGAGATCATCCGCGAGAAAGGGACCAACCGCAGCCAGTTCTTCCGTGGGCAGGTGGATAAGTACACCTGGCGCGATATCGGCTCCAGCTATCTGATGGCGGATCTGCAGGCGGCGTACCTGTGGGCACAGCTGGAGGCGGCAGACCGTATCAACCAGCAGCGTCTGGCGCTGTGGCAGACCTATCACGATGCGCTGGCTCCCCTGGCGCGCAAGGGCCGTATCGAGCTGCCGACCATTCCGGCGGATTGCGTCCATAACGCCCATATGTTCTATATCAAGCTGCGGGATAACGACGATCGCAGCGCGCTTATTGCATATCTGAAAGAGGCCGAAATTCTGGCGGTGTTCCACTATATTCCGCTGCACTCCAGCCCGGCGGGGGAAGCCTTTGGTCGGTTCGTGGGTGAAGATCGCTTTACCACCAAAGAAAGTGAGCGGTTACTCCGCTTACCGCTGTTCTACAACCTCGCGGCGGTCAACCAGCGCACGGTGATCAATACCCTTCTGAGTTATTTCGGCTGATATGTCTCTGGCGAAAGCATCGGTGTGGACCGCCGCGTCCACACTCGTCAAGATCGGCGCGGGATTGCTGGTGGTAAAACTGCTGGCCGTCTCCTTTGGCCCGGCGGGTGTCGGGCAGGCGGGGAACTTTCGCCAGCTGGTCACCGTCCTCGGTGTACTGGCCGGGGCGGGGATCTTTAACGGCGTGACCAAGTACGTGGCGCAATATCATGACGATAAGGCGCAATTACGCACGGTGGTGGGTACCTCATCAGCGATGGTGCTGGGCTTTTCCACCCTGCTGGCGGTCGTCTTTTTACTGGCGGCTGCACCCATCAGCCAGGGGCTGTTCGGTCACACGGGCTATCAGGGTCTGGTAAGGCTGGTGGCGCTGGTGCAGATGGGCATCGCCTGGGCGAACCTGCTGCTGGCGCTGATGAAAGGCTTTCGCGATGCTGCCGGCAATGCGCTGGCGCTCATCGTCGGTAGCGTCATCGGGGTGGTTGCCTATTACGTCTGCTACCGGCTGGGCGGCTATGAAGGCGCACTGCTGGGGCTGGCGCTGGTGCCCGCGCTGGTGGTCGTTCCGGCGGCGTTTATGCTGATGCGCAGGGGCACAATTCCGCTGCACTATCTGAAGCCCGGATGGGATCGGCTTCTGGCGGGGCAGCTGGGCAAATTTACCCTGATGGCGCTTATCACCTCCGTCACCTTGCCGGTGGCCTACGTGATGATGCGAAACCTGCTGGCGGCGCACTACAGCTGGGATGAGGTGGGGATCTGGCAGGGGGTCAGCAGCATCTCCGATGCCTATCTGCAGTTTATTACCGCCTCCTTTAGCGTCTACCTGCTGCCCACGCTCTCACGGCTCACCGCCCGGCAGGAGATCACCCGCGAGATCCTCCGTTCGCTGCGCTTCGTCTTACCGGCGGTGGCGGTTGCCAGCTTTACCGTCTGGCTGCTGCGCGATGTCGCCATCTGGCTGCTGTTTTCCGCCAAATTTACCGCGATGCGCGACCTGTTCGCCTGGCAGTTGGTGGGGGACGTACTGAAAGTAGGCGCTTACGTCTTTGGCTATCTGGTGATTGCTAAAGCGTCGCTGCGGCTCTACATTCTGGCGGAAATCAGCCAGTTTGCGTTGCTGACGGCATTCTCTCACTGGTTGATCCCCGCGCATGGCGCGCTGGGAGCGGCTCAGGCCTATATGGCCACCTATATTGTCTATTTTGCTGCCTGTTGCGGCGTCTTTTTACTTTGGCATAAACGCGCATGACTGCACTGATTCACGTCCTGGGATCGGATATCCCACACCATAACCAGACCGTACTGCGGTTCTTTAATGATGAACTGGCTCCCGGCAGCGCGCTGGCGCGCGAATTTATGGTGGTGGGTAAGGACACCGGCCTTAGCGCCGCCTTCCCGGCACTGCAGCTGACCTTCTGGCCGGACAAAGCTACGCTTGCGAAAGCGGTGATCGCTAAAGCCAAAGCCAACCGCCAGCAGCGGTTCTTTTTTCACGGGCAGTTTAATACCGGCCTGTGGCTGGCCTTGTTGAGTGGTGGGATCAGGCCCGCGCAGTTTAACTGGCATATCTGGGGCGCCGACCTGTATGAAGTCTCCCGGGGCTGGAAGTTCCGTCTCTTCTACCCGCTGCGGCGTATGGCGCAGGGGCGGGTGGGCTGCATCTTTGCCACCCGCGGCGATTTAAACTATTTCGCAAAACAGCACCCGAACGTGCGCGGTGAGCTGCTCTATTTCCCGACCCGCATGGACCCGTCGCTGAACGGGTTAGCCCGGGAGGTGAAACGGGAGGGTAAACTGACGATTCTGGTGGGTAACTCCGGAGATCGCAGTAACGAACATATTGCGGCCCTGAAGGCGGTTCATCAGCAGTTTGGCGATACGGTCAACGTGATCGTGCCGATGGGCTATCCTGCTAATAACGCGGCATACATCGATGAAGTCCGTCAGAGTGGACAGGCATTATTCAGCCCGGACAATTTGCAGATCCTCAGCGATAAGCTGGCCTTTGATGACTACCTGGCATTGCTGCGTCAGTGCGATCTGGGCTATTTCATTTTCGCGCGCCAGCAGGGGATCGGCACGCTCTGTCTGCTGATCCAGGCGGGCATTCCCTGTGTGCTTAATCGCGACAACCCGTTCTGGCAGGACATGGCCGAACAGCACATTCCGGTGCTGTTTACCACCGATGACCTGAACGAAGAGGTGGTGCGTGAAGCCCAGCGACAGCTTGCGCAGGTGGATAAAAACGCCATCGACTTCTTCAGCCCGAACTACCTTACGCCGTGGCACCAGGCGCTGCGGATCGCCTCAGGAGAGAATGCATGAGCCAGTTGCAATTTAGCGGCCTGCTGGTCATCTGGCTTCTGAGCGCCTTGTTTATCGCCACGCTGACGTGGTTTGAATTCCGCCGGGTGCGCTTTAACTTCAACGTCTTCTTCTCGCTGCTGTTTCTGCTGACCTTTTACTTCGGCTTCCCGCTGACCAGCGTGCTGGTGTTCCGCTTCGATGTGGCCGTCGTACCGCCGGAGATCCTGATGCAGGCGCTGCTGTCGGCCACCTGCTTCTATGGGGTCTATTACGTCGCCTATAAGACGCGGCTGAAACCGGCCAGCAGCGACGCATCGCGACGGCCTTTGTTCACCATGAACCGGGTTGAGACGCATCTGACCTGGATGATGCTGATGGGCATTGCCCTTGTCACTGTCGGTATCTTCTTCATGCACAACGGCTTTTTGCTGTTCAAGCTGCACTCCTACAGCCAGATCTTCTCCAGCGAAGTCTCCGGGGTGGCGCTTAAGCGTTTCTTCTATTTCTTCATTCCGGCGATGCTGGTGATCTATTTCCTGCGTCAGGATGCCCGGGCGTGGCTCTTCTTCCTGGTCAGTACCGTGGCGTTTGGCCTGCTGACCTATATGATTGTCGGCGGCACGCGCGCAAACATCATTATCGCCTTCGCGATCTTCCTGTTTATCGGCATTATTCGCGGCTGGATCTCGCTGTGGATGCTGGCTGCGGCGGGTGTGCTGGGGATTGTGGGGATGTTCTGGCTGGCGCTGAAGCGCTACGGCATGGATGTCAGCGGCGACGAAGCGTTTTACACCTTCCTGTACCTCACCCGTGACACCTTCTCGCCGTGGGAAAACTTAGCCCTGCTGCTGCAGAACTACGACAAAATCGATTTTCAGGGGCTGGCACCCATTGTTCGCGATTTTTATGTCTTTATCCCCACCTGGCTGTGGCCGGACAGACCGGGCGTGGTGCTGAATACGGCAAACTACTTTACCTGGGAAGTGCTGAACAACCACTCCGGGCTGGCAATCTCACCGACGCTGATCGGTTCGCTGGTGGTGATGGGCGGCGGCTGGTTTATCCTGCCTGGGGCGATTGCCGTTGGGCTGATTATAAAATGGTTCGACTGGCTCTATACGCTGGGCAATCAGGAGACCAACCGCTATAAGGCAGCGATTTTGCATAGTTTCTGTTTCGGTGCCATTTTCAATATGATCGTACTGGCGCGAGAAGGGCTGGATTCGTTCGTCTCCCGCGTGGTCTTTTTCATGGTGGTTTTTGGCGCCTGTCTGCTGATGGCGAAGCTGCTGTACTGGCTGTTCGACAGCGCCGGGTTAGTGCATAAGCGCGAACCGGTAAACGGCAGGGCGCTTTCGCGAGTCTGAGTAAGGATAATAATGACTGATAATACCTCAGCACCGCAGTATGACTTGCGGGGCCTGAAGCTGATTGGCTGGCGTGATATGCAGCATGCGCTGGACTATCTCTGTGCCGGGGACGGGATCAAAACCGGCACGCTGGTGGCCATCAATGCAGAAAAAATGCTTACCCTTGAGGATAACGCCCAGGTGCGCGACCTCATCGAGGCGGCCGAATTTAAATATGCGGACGGGATAAGTGTGGTGCGCTCCGTGCGTAAGAAGTACCCGGGGGCGAACATCTCTCGCGTCGCGGGGGCCGATCTCTGGGAAGCGCTGATGGCGCGGGCGGGGGCAGACGGTACGCCAGTCTTCCTCGTCGGCGGCAAACCTGGGGTGCTGGCGCAAACCGAGCAGAAATTGCGTGATCAGTGGCAGGTGAATATCGTCGGCAGCCAGGACGGCTATTTCAGCCCTGACGAGCAGCAGGCGCTATTTGCCCGTATTCGAGACAGCGGGGCGAAGATCATCACCGTCGCGATGGGTTCACCGCGCCAGGAGATCCTGATGCGCGACTGCCGTCAGGTCTATCCGGATGCGCTCTATATGGGCGTGGGCGGCACTTACGATGTCTTTACCGGCCATGTAAAGCGCGCGCCAAAAGTGTGGCAGAACCTGGGGCTGGAGTGGCTCTATCGCCTGTTATCCCAGCCGAGCCGGATCACCCGCCAGCTCCGTCTGCTGCGTTATCTCGGCTGGCACTACTCCGGACGCCTGTAATATCTGAATCGCAGCGCGATATACTGCTCGCGCTGCAATACGCCCGTAAATCTGCTGCTTTTCTCAACAATACATTCATTTTTTTAACGCATCGTTTGCCATTTCACAAAATTTAAGAAACCATTCCCCCCCGTCACTACCGTACCAGGCTGTTTTTGCATCACCCGTAAACATAAACGGTCCATTACGCACAGCCTGTGATAGCGCATCTGTACCTATAACAATAACCGGCGCAGGCCGGGAGAGTCGCAAGCACAACCGAGGATTTATGTCAGAGAAAAAACCGGAGCTTCAGCGTGGGCTGGAAGCTCGTCATATCGAACTTATCGCCCTTGGCGGGACGATTGGCGTGGGCCTGTTTATGGGCTCCGCCAGCACCCTGAAATGGGCCGGGCCGTCGGTCCTGCTGGCGTATATCATCGCCGGGCTGTTCGTCTTCTTTATCATGCGTTCCATGGGGGAGATGCTGTTCCTCGAGCCGGTCGCCGGTTCGTTCGCCGTTTATGCGCATCGCTACATGAGCCCGTTTTTTGGCTATCTCACGGCGTGGTCGTACTGGTTTATGTGGATGGCGGTGGGCATATCTGAGATCACCGCCATTGGGGTTTACGTGCAGTTCTGGTTCCCGGAAATGGCGCAGTGGATACCTGCGCTTATCGCCGTGGGGCTGGTGGCGCTGGCGAACCTCGCCGCCGTGCGCCTGTACGGTGAGATCGAATTCTGGTTTGCGATGATTAAAGTAACCACCATTATCGTGATGATTGTCATCGGCGTGGGGGTGATCTTCTTCGGCCTGGGTAACGGGGGTCAGGCGATTGGCTTTGGCAACCTGACGGAACACGGCGGTTTCTTTGCTGGCGGCTGGAAGGGCTTTCTGACGGCGCTCTGCATTGTGGTGGCGTCCTATCAGGGGGTTGAGCTTATCGGGATCACTGCCGGGGAGGCGAAAAACCCGCAGGTGACCCTGCGCAGCGCGGTCGGCAAGGTGCTGTGGCGTATCCTCATCTTCTATGTCGGCGCGATTTTTGTCATCGTCACTATCTTCCCGTGGAATGAGATTGGCAGTAACGGCAGCCCGTTCGTGCTCACCTTTGCCAAAATCGGCATTACCGCAGCGGCGGCGATTATCAACTTTGTGGTGCTGACGGCGGCGCTCTCCGGCTGTAACAGCGGCATGTACAGTTGCGGGCGTATGCTCTACGCGCTGGCGAAAAACCGTCAGCTGCCGGCGGCGGTGGGGAAAGTCTCCGGCGCCGGAGTGCCGGTGGTGGGCGTTGCCATCTCGATTATTATTCTGCTGGTGGGGTCATGCCTGAACTACATCATCCCGAACCCGCAGCGTGTCTTCGTTTATGTCTACAGCGCCAGCGTTCTGCCAGGTATGGTGCCGTGGTTTGTGATCCTGATTAGCCAGCTGCGTTTTCGTCAGGCGCATAAAAACGCGATTGCCAGCCATCCGTTCCGCTCCATTCTCTTCCCATGGGCTAACTATTTAACGATGGTGTTCCTGATCTGCGTGCTGATCGGCATGTACTTCAACGAAGACACCCGCATGTCGCTGTATGTCGGGGCGATATTCCTGGCGGCCGTTAGTGCGGGATACAGGCTTTTTGGCCTGGAGCGACACGTGGAAAGGGTCAAAACGCAGTAATATGCGGCAAAGTGCGCAAAGTCTAAGCAAACGCGCATTTATTTTAAAAAAGCACTAGACAGCAGACCGAGACCTCCGTAATATCCAGCCCCGCAACGGCGCTAAGCGCCCGTAGCTCAGCTGGATAGAGCGCTGCCCTCCGGAGGCAGAGGTCTCAGGTTCGAATCCTGTCGGGCGCACCATTCACCCGGTGCTGGAGCTGCGGTGGTCTGTTAAGTAGGCAGAACCGCGTGAAAGAGTAAAGAATCAAGTAGTGGTGGCTATAGCTCAGTTGGTAGAGCCCTGGATTGTGATTCCAGTTGTCGTGGGTTCGAATCCCATTAGCCACCCCATTATTTAAAGAGTTGTGAATTGCGAAGGTGGCGGAATTGGTAGACGCGCTAGCTTCAGGTGTTAGTGTCCTTAGGATGTGGGGGTTCGAGTCCCCCCCCTCGCACCACGACTTTTAATGAATTGAACTAAAAATTCAAAAAAGCAGTATATCGGCGAGTAGCGCAGCTTGGTAGCGCAACTGGTTTGGGACCAGTGGGTCGGAGGTTCGAATCCTCTCTCGCCGACCAATTTTGAACCCCGCTTCGGCGGGGTTTTTTGTTTTCTGCTTTTCCTGCCCCTGTTGTTTATTGCCGACAGCGATATCCTGGCCTGTCGTGAATAAGTGACATATAACCTATTGATATGAATCAATATATCGCTTTACCCGTCAGCCTGTCTCTTCCTGGAGACACTTTGGACTGATTATTGGCCCATTCTGCTGCCCGTTTCCTGACTGACCGGGATAATTTCCTTTTATCTTAAAAAGTTGAGATACATACAACTTCGTAATGCAACATTGGCACATTGCATGCAATAATATGCGTGTAGATGCTCATTCCACCTCTTATGTTCGCCTTAGTGCCTCATAAACTCCGGAATGACGCAGAGCCATTTACGGTGCTTATCGTCCACTGACAGATGTCGCTTCGGCCTCATCAAACACCCTGGACACAACGTTGAGTGAAGCACCACAAGTTGTCAAACAGACCTGTTTAACGCCTGCTTTTTAGCAGGCGTTTTTTTATGCCTTATCTGCAGTAGCGCGTCAGGATCCCCACCACCATTAGCAGGGCACAGCCCGAAACGCCATACAGCGCCTGTAGCGGCCCCAGCACGTCAGCAACCAGTGCCGTGAGGCCGGTAAAGAGCGATGCGCTGGCGGTTTGCCATCGCCAGGCCCTGCCGCTGGCCGAGGAGATCAGGTCAGCCTGAAAGCTGCTTAACAGGCTAAAAGTGCCCACCGCAAAAACGACGTTCGAAGCGAGATGGGCGACAAAAACGACCCCCAGCGCTTGCATCCCCGATAGCAGCGGGATCGTCCCGTAGGCGAGTAAAAAGAGGCCGAGGCAGGTCAGCAGGAGGCGGTTTTGCCCGGCGTAGCGGGGCAGGCTCTCTCTTTTCAGCAGCAGCGGGCCGCACAGCTGTCCCATGCTGCGGGCAAAAAGCAGAGGCAGGGCCAGCCCGGCAGCATCATTCGGCTCGATCTGCTGCGCCAGTGCAGGCAGCAGCGCCATAGCGGGTGAACCCACGGTGGCGAGGGCAGGAAGCAGCAACAGGCTGCGTTTTTGCTGCGCTCCCAGTGCCTGCCAGCGCATCGCCACCGGTCTTTCGGTTTCTGCTGCCTGCTCAGGCGCCAGAGAAGGCAACGCGCTGCCAGTGAGGCGCAGCATCAGCAAGGAGCCCGCAAAGGTGAGCGCGTCGATCCCCAGCAGTGCCAGCGCGGGCAGATGATGAAACAGCACCATACCCAGCCCGGTGCCCAGTAGCACCTGCGAAGCAAAAATCATCGTCTCCAGGCAGGTCGCCGCAGGCAGCTCGGCTTCGGACAATCCTCGCCGAAACAGCAGGGCCAGCGCGGGCCAGCTCATGCCCGTCAGAAAGGCCTCGGTGGACTGCACCGCCAGCAGCGCTACCATGCTGTGAAACTGAATGCCCAGCAGGGGAAACAGCAGGGCGAGCAGACCCAGCCACTCTGTCAGGAGCAGCAGGCCGATGGGTGAAAAACGCATACAGAACTTCTCCCCGACGAGGCTGCCCAGAAATCCCGGTAGCAGGGCAAACAGATATGCCAGGGTCAGTAAAGAGGCGGGAGCCTGCCACTCTAGCAGCAGACCAAAGACCATCACCTGGGTTAAGCCATTCCCTACAGAGGTGAACAGAAAAGCGCAGGCCAGCAGGCGCAGCCAGCGATGACAGCGCAGCGCGTGAAAAAGCGCATACAAAAGCGTGTTCATGAAACGATCCTTTCAAAAACGATTTAATCCACGCCGTAAAAGGCGTGTACAGAAAAAATGTTCAATGAAAGGAGATCGTTACATTGGCGGAGTGGGTCTCTGAAGAAGATGCTAAGAATGTAGCAAATAAAAAAGGAGGCCGTCAGGCCTCCTGTGCAATTATTGCTGCGGGGGATTGTTCTGTAATGTAAGCAGCAGACCGTCGCGGCGCATTTCGGCAGCCTCTTCCGGCAGATGCAGTTTATCCAGCGTATCCGCCAGCCAGGCATAATCGAACGCATCCGGGCGCTGTTTTAACGCGGCGCGGAAGGCGAGGCTGGCCTCTTTCCATTCGCCATGTCTGGCCAGTGACTGACCCAGAGTGCTCCACAGCAGAGGGCGATCGCCCACGGTTTTGATCTGCTGGCGCAGCATTTTCTCGATCTGCTCCGGATTATTGGTTTTCAGGCGTGGGATCACCATCACCAGACGATCGTCGTACTGGCGTTTCAGGCCATCAAGGATGATGCTCTGGGCGGTATCGTGATCGTCACACTCAATCAGGTGTTCCGCCATCGCCACCTGCAGGGGCACCTGCTGGCGCGTTTTGCGGCTCTGATTTTTCCACCAGGCCTTCAGGCCATCGCTACCCTGATCGGCTCGCGCCTGGTCCATCAGCCCGATCCATGCCTGACGTTGCAGGCTGTCGCGCTGCTCTTCATCGCCGACGTCGGCTTTCGCCATCGACGGGATGATGTCCAGCAGCGAGCCCCACGCGCCGGTGCGGATATAGGCCTGCTCAGCCAGACGCAGCACCTCCGGATGACGCGGCGCGATCTCCAGCAGGCGATCGACGCCGTGACGGGCGGCATGGTTTTCGTTACGCGCCAGCTGCAGGCGCACACGGGTGATCTCAACCGGGATCGGATCGTTTTCAGCCAGCTCGGCGGCACGCTCCAGATGCTGATTGGCGCGTGCTTCGTCGCCGCGCTGCTGTGCGGCTTCCGCCGCCAGCAGATAGTTGACCACCGGCTGTTCAGCATGATCGGCATTCTTCGACATCAGCTTCTCAACCTGCTGATAGTCCCCTTCAGCCAGTTTCAGCAGGGCCTGTTCGGTCTGCTTACGGGCACGGCGGCGCTTGCGGCCGACAAACCAGCTGCGGGTATGGGCCCCGGTACGGAAGATGCGGCGCAGGATCCACTCGATCGCCAGAAATGCCACCATCACCAGGATCAAAATGATCACCAGCCCGGTGACGCTGGTTTCGATATTGTAGTTATCGGTCTGGATCAGCACGTAGCCCTGATGACCCGCCAGCATAGGACCCAGCACGATCCCGGCGAGCAGCAGTGCGAAGAGTAATAAAACTTTTAACATAATTACTCTCCTTGCGGTGCGCTGTCAGGGGCGGGAGCTGGGGCAGGAGACTGCTCCGCCGCTTCGCCCGGCTGTGCCAGCAGGTTACGCACGCGCGTCTGCATCAGCTTCTCCAAAATCGGCTGGCTCTCCAGCTTATCCGGAACGTTCATGGTGATGTTCTGTTGGCTCAGCTTGTCCACCTCTTCGAGGAAAGCGGTAGTGGTGGCATCGTCGGTATCGTAGTAAGCGCGTACCCAGGTGGAGACATTATCCAGCGCCTGCTTGTAGGTCTCTTCCTGATGGCGAGGCACAGCCTGCGCGGCCACCAGCAGACGTGAACGCAGGTTCTCGCGCAGGTAGACGTCCTGATTCGGCGCGAGCAGCGGCACGGCGGTCTCATCGCGGCGGCGAACGGTGATAAAGCTGTCCATAAAGTTCTGCCAGCTTTTTTGCAGGTTGATGCGCCACTCGCTCAATGAGCTGGAGAGTTCGCTGCTGTCGGAATCCATCGGGGAGTCGTCGTCGTTATTATCTGCCAGACGCAGGTTATCGATCTGGTTCGACAGCTGATTCACTTTCAGGATGATGCCGTCATAATCCACCTGCGATACGGTCGACAGGCTGGCGATATCCGCAGTGAGTGCCCGGCGGGCAGTGATCAGGCTTGGGTCGTTCATGTCGCCCAGGCTGGCATCGGCGCTTTTCAGCAGCGCGGCAGCGGTGGTGACATCCTGATCGCTCCACAGCTTGCGCCCGGCCAGTTTGACCAGGAAATCAGCCTGCGCCAGCAGCCAGGTTTTGGCATCGGTACCGGAAATAGCCGCCACTTTTTGCTGCATTTCATCCAGCTGTTTGGTCAGCTCGTCCTGCTTACGGGTGGCAGCGGCCAGCTGATCGGCCTGCTGTTTGATCACCCCATCCAGCTCGGCTTTTTGCGACTGCTGCGCCTGTTGCAGGGCGGTGATTTGCGTCACCAGTTCGTCGTTCGTGGCAACCTGATTGGTCGCTTGTTTTTTCACCAGTCCATACAGACCGACGCCAGCGGCCAGCGCAATGGCGATGGCAATCGCGCTTAACGCCAGACTGGTTTTATTGCTGCCATGCTTTTTCTCTGTCGTTTCTGGCTGTGGCGTGGTGTCCACAGTCTCCCTGGTCTCTTCAACCACGGCGGAGGATTTTTCTTGTTCCGTCATTATGGCTTCCCATTATGAGAGTTATTGTAATGCGCGCAGCAGCGCATCGTTGTCGGCGTTATCAGCGATCCGAATATCTTGCCAGCCCAGTTCCCGGGCGAGGTTCGCCAGACGCTCACTGACGACCAGAAGCCGACAGCGGAGTAACCAGTTTTCACGATACCATTGTGGGATCAGCGACCAGAGGTGTTGCAACATTTCGCCGCTGGTCACCACAAGGGTAGTGACGCCGCGCGACTGCCAGCGCATCGCCTCTTCTGCACCGTCATAGTATTTATTACAACGTTGATAACATTCGCAAAATGTCACTTCTGCTCCGCGCTCGCGCAGCGTGTCGCCCAGCAGTTCCCGCCCACCGTTGCCGCGCAAAATCAGAATGCGCTTTCCCACAACGGTTTGTAATTCAGGTAATTGTAGCAACACTTCGCTGGTTTCCCGATCCAGCGGATAGCGAATCTCTTTGCCACTTTCGGTATGCAGCGCCAGGGCGGTGGTTCTGCCGATAGCGAAATAGCGTGGCGCATCCGGCCAGCGCTGGCCTTCCTGCTGCAGCCGGGCGTGGGCAAATGCCACGGCATGTTGCGACAGGGCAAACAGCATGTCATCGGCCCGCAGCGCGGCAAGATGGCCCGCGAGCAGGGGAAGTTCCCGGCCCGGGGTGAACTCAATCAGCGGAAAGCTCCACGCCACCTGCCCCAGTGCGCGCAGACGGCTCACTAACTGATCTCCTGCGGGAGAAGGGCGGGTGACGAGAATACTCATGCCGGGGGTTCTCCATTATAGACATCCGCGAGAATTTCACGGGCGCCGTTATCCAGTAGCTCTTCCGCCAGCGAAATACCCAGCTGTTCGGCGTCCTGCGGTTTGCCGCGACGTTCGCCGCGTACCATCTGCGAACCGTCCGGCGCGCCAACCAGCGCGCGCAGCCACAGTTCGCCATCTGTTAATTCAGCATAGCTGCCAATCGGCACCTGACATCCCCCTTCCAGGCGGGTATTCATGGCGCGCTCCGCCTGCACGCGGATTGCGGTCTCGTCGTGATTGAGCGGCGCCAGCAGCGCATGGGTACGGGTATCGTCGAGCTGGCACTCAATGCCCACCGCGCCCTGGCCCACGGCCGGCAGCGACTGTTCCGGGGAGAGCGCCGCCTTGATACGCGACTGCAGGCCCAGGCGTTTCAGGCCAGCTACCGCCAGAATAATGGCGTCATATTCACCGTTATCCAGCTTGCTCAGGCGGGTGCCGACGTTACCGCGCAGGGAGCGGATGATGAGATCCGGGCGATACTCGGCCAGCTGGCACTGGCGGCGTAAACTTGACGTGCCAACGATGCTCCCTTGTGGCAGAGCATCCAGGGAGTCGTAATGATTCGAGACAAAGGCATCGCGTGGATCTTCCCGCTCGCAAATGGTGACCAGACCCAGCCCTTCAGGGAAATCAACCGGGACGTCCTTCATGGAGTGAACCGCGATATCGGCGCGACCTTCAAGCAGTGCCAGCTCAAGCTCTTTTACGAACAGGCCTTTCCCGCCCACTTTCGCCAGCGGTGTATCAAGGATGACATCGCCGCGCGTCACCATCGGCACCAGCTCTACACGCAAACCTGCATGGCAGGCCTCAAGGCGCTGCTTAACATAATGTGCCTGCCAGAGCGCAAGGGGGCTTTGGCGTGTGGCAATTCTTAAAACATTGTCTAACATGCTTGTTACCGTCTTAATCGTCTGCTGACCATCCTAACATTGTTGTCTCAGGACTGTCAGGTTTACGGACGTAGAAGGGGTTCAGGACAGGGCAGCGATTCAGGTTGCCTGCTGCCGTATTCAGGAATTTACACGTTCAGAACGGTGCTACACTTGTATGTAGCGCATCTTTCTTTACGGTCAAACGGCAAGGTGTTAAATTGATCACGTTTTAGACCATTTTTTCGTCTCCATGACCATAAAGATAAGGGCGAAAAAGGGTGACGGCTACTTTCGAAATACTGTGAACGCGTAATCCTCGGTCTTGCTGAAGGTGAGCGCTTTCTGAACATCAGGCGATACGTCTTGTACCTCTATATTGAGACTCTGAAACAGCGACTGGATGCCATCAATCAACTGCGCGTCGATCGCGCGCTTGCTGCAATGGGACCTGCTTTCCAGCAGGTTTACAGTCTGCTGCCGACATTGTTGCATTATCACCATCCGCTGATGCCGGGTTACCTCGATGGTAACGTTCCCAAAGGCATCTGCCTTTTCACGCCTGATGAAACCCAACAGCACTATCTGAAAGAGCTGGAACTCTATCGCGGTATGCCGGCGCAGGAGTCGCCAAAAGGCGAACTGCCTATCACCGGCGTCTACACCATGGGCAGCACCTCTTCGGTGGGGCAAAGCTGCTCGTCGGATCTCGATATCTGGGTCTGCCATCAATCCTGGCTTGATAATGAAGAACGTCAACTGCTGCAGCGTAAATGCAGCCTGCTGGAGAGCTGGGCGGCATCGCTCGGCGTGGAAGTCAGCTTCTTCCTGATTGATGAAAACCGTTTCCGCCATAATGAAAGCGGCAGTCTGGGGGGTGAAGACTGCGGCTCGACCCAGCACATCCTGTTGCTGGATGAGTTTTACCGTACCGCCGTGCGCCTGGCCGGGAAGCGTATCTTGTGGAGTATGGTGCCGTGCGACGAAGAGGAGCATTACGACGATTACGTCATGAAGCTCTATGCCCAGGGTGTCCTGACGCCAAACGAGTGGCTGGACCTGGGGGGCTTAAGCTCGCTCTCTGCGGAAGAGTACTTTGGCGCCAGCCTGTGGCAGCTCTATAAAAGTATCGATTCCCCGTACAAAGCGGTGCTGAAAACGCTGCTGCTCGAAGCCTATTCCTGGGAATACCCAACCCCGCGCCTGCTGGCGAAAGACATTAAACAGCGTCTGCATGATGGCGAGATCGTCTCTTTCGGTCTTGATGCCTACTGCATGATGCTTGAGCGCGTCACCGAATACCTGAAAGCCATCGACGATCCGACCCGTCTCGATCTGGTCCGTCGATGTTTCTATCTTAAAGTTTGTGAGAAGCTCAGCCGCGAACGCGCCTGCGTCGGCTGGCGTCGTGAAGTGGTCAGTCAGTTAGTTAAAGAGTGGGGATGGGACGAAGAGCGCCTGTCGATGCTCGATAACCGCGCCAACTGGAAGATCGATCAGGTGCGTGAAGCGCACAACGAACTGCTCGATGCGATGATGCAGAGCTACCGTAACCTGATCCGCTTTGCCCGTCGTAACAACCTCAGCGTTTCCGCCAGCCCGCAGGACATCGGGGTGCTGACCCGTAAGCTGTACGCGGCGTTTGAAGCGCTGCCGGGTAAAGTGACGCTGGTGAACCCACAGATTTCGCCGGACCTGTCTGAACCGAACCTGACCTTTATCTATGTTCCACCGGGTCGTGCGAACCGTACCGGCTGGTATCTGTATAACCGTGCGCCGAGCATGGATTCGATCATCAGCCATCAGCCGCTGGAATATAACCGTTACCTGAACAAGCTGGTGGCGTGGGCCTGGTTCAACGGCCTGCTGACCTCCCGCACGCGTCTGTTTATTAAAGGTAACGAGATTGTCGATTTAGCCAAGCTGCAGGAAATGGTCGCTGATGTGTCGCACCACTTCCCGCTGCGTCTGCCTGCGCCGACGCCGAAAGCGCTCTACAGTCCGTGCGAAATTCGCCATCTGGCGATTATCGTCAACCTGGAATATGACCCGACGGCGGCGTTCCGCAATCAGGTGGTCCATTTTGATTTCCGCAAGCTGGACGTCTTCAGCTTTGGCGAGCAGCAAAACTGCCTGGTGGGCAGCGTCGATCTGCTCTACCGCAACTCGTGGAACGAAGTGCGTACCCTGCACTTCAACGGCGAGCAGGCGATGATCGAAGCGCTGAAAACGATTCTCGGTAAAATGCACCAGGATGCCGCGCCGCCGGACAGCGTCGAGGTGTTCTGTTACAGCCAGCATCTGCGCGGCCTGATCCGTACCCGTGTACAGCAACTGGTCTCTGAATGTATCGATCTGCGCCTCTCCAGTACCCGTCAGGAAACCGGGCGCTTTAAAGCGCTGCGCGTCTCCGGCCAGACCTGGGGCCTCTTCTTTGAACGTCTGAACGTCTCGGTGCAGAAGCTGGAAAACGCCATTGAGTTTTACGGCGCCATTTCGCATAACAAGCTGCACGGTTTGTCGGTACAGGTTGAGACCAACCACGTTAAACTGCCGCAGGTGGTGGACGGCTTCGCCAGTGAAGGGATTATTCAGTTCTTCTTTGAGGAGACGGGGGAGGATGCCGGGTTCAATATCTACATCCTCGACGAAACCAACCGCGCCGAAGTGTATCACCACTGTGAAGGCAGCAAAGAGGAGCTGGTGCGCGACGTCAGCCGCTTCTACTCCTCTTCCCATGACCGCTTCACCTACGGCTCCAGTTTTATCAACTTCAACCTGCCGCAGTTCTATCAGATTGTGAAGGTGGATGGCCGTGCGCAGGTGATCCCGTTCCGCACCCAGGCGATTACCCCGGTCGTCCCTGACAGACAGGACGCCAGTACCCCGCTGTTGCAGCAGTATTTCTCCTGACGGCCATTGCCCGGTGGCGCTACGCTTACCGGGCCTACAAAGGCACGAACCCGTAGGCCGGATAAGCGAAGCGCCATCCGGCAAAACAGCCTTAGCGGAAGCTAACCTCTTCACCCGACTGCTGCGTCGCAGCCTGCTCAAGCAGATCCCAGAAGGTCTCACCGCTGCGATCGCAAATCCACTCGTCGCCTTTCAGGTCGAAGTGGTAGCCGCCCTGTTTGGTGGCGAGCCAGACCTGGTGAAGCGGCTCCTGGCGGTTAATAATGATTTTGCTGCCGTTTTCAAAGCTGATGGTCAGCACGCCGCCGTTGATTTCACAATCGATGTCGCTGTCGCCATCCCAGTCATCCAGGCGTTCTTCGATGGTTTGCCACAGGTTATCGGCGAGGCGATGGAATTCACTGTCATTCATGGTTCTGTTCCTGTTTTTCGTGATGGCGGCAGTATAACGCTAAATAATTCCGGTTGCAGGTTAGCGGCAAACTCTTGCTTTTGTGCCTTCTCCTGCGATGATAGAAAACAGATTTGAACTTACAGGCAACATGATAATGAAAAACGTTTTTCGAACGCTTGCCGTTCTCCTTACGCTGTTTAGCCTGACCGGATGTGGTCTGAAAGGGCCGCTCTATTTCCCGCCAGCAGATGAAACCGCACCACCGCCGACCAAAAAAGTGGAAAGCCCAGTGCAAACCACGATGCCGGATCGTAACGATCGTGGCGACAACAACGGTCCAAGCCAGGTCAATTACTGACAAGCGCTCCTGTCCGCGCAATGGAGTAAATAATGCAGTTTTCTAAGATGCATGGCCTTGGCAATGACTTTATGGTCGTCGACGCGGTAACGCAGAATGTCTTCTTTTCCCCGGAGCTGATCCGCCGTCTGGCCGATCGGCACCTGGGGGTGGGGTTTGATCAGCTGCTGGTGGTTGAGCCGCCCTACGATCCGGATCTCGATTTTCACTATCGTATCTTTAATGCCGACGGCAGCGAAGTCTCCCAGTGCGGCAACGGCGCGCGCTGTTTTGCCCGTTTTGTCCGTCTGAAGGGGCTCACCAACAAGCGCGATATTCGCGTCAGCACCGCCAACGGACGGATGGTACTGAGCGTGACCGACGACGAGCTGGTGCGGGTGAATATGGGCGAGCCGAACTTCGAACCCTCGCAGGTGCCGTTCCGCGCCAACAAAGCGGAAAAGACCTATATCATGCGCGCGGCGGAACAGACAGTCTTGTGCGGCGTGGTCTCCATGGGGAACCCACACTGCGTGATTCAGGTTGATGACGTGGCGACGGCGCCCGTCGAAACCCTCGGCCCGGTGCTGGAGAGCCATGAGCGTTTTCCGGAACGCGCCAACATTGGATTTATGCAGGTTCTCACCCGCGAACACATCCGTCTGCGCGTTTTTGAACGTGGCGCAGGCGAGACGCAGGCGTGCGGCAGCGGTGCCTGTGCGGCCGTTGCGGTGGGGATTACGCAGGGTTTACTGGCACCAGAGGTTCGCGTGGATTTACCAGGCGGGCGTCTTGATATCGCCTGGAAAGGCCCGGGCCAGCCGCTCTATATGACCGGCCCGGCGACACAAGTTTATGACGGGTTTATCCATCTATGAAACAACCAGGAGAAGAACTGCAGGAGACGCTGACGGCAATGGACGACCGGGCGGTTGTTGATTACCTGTTGCGCCATCCTGATTTCTTTATTCGCAATGCGCGTGTCGTTGAAGAGATGCGTGTCCCGCACCCGGTCCGCGGCACGGTCTCGCTGGTTGAGTGGCATATGGCGCGCGCGCGTAACCATATTAACCATCTTGAAGAGAACATCTCCCTGCTGATGGAGCAGGCGAGCAGTAATGAAGGGCTGTTCTATCGCCTCCTGCACCTGCAATCCCGGCTGGCGTCGGCCAGCAGCCTGGACGAATTTCTTCTCCGTTTGCATCGCTGGGCGCGGGATCTGGGGCTGGCGGGTGCCACGATACGCCTCTTCCCGGACCGCTGGCGCATTGGCGCGCCCTCACGTTTTACCCATCTGGCCCTGTCGCGTCAGGCGTTTGAGCCGCTGCGCATTCAGCGTATGGGACAAGCGGACCACTATCTTGGACAGCTGAATGGTCCTGAACTCCTGGTGGTGCTGCCAGAGGCCAAAGCCATTGGGTCGGTAGCTATGTCGCTGATGGGGCGCGACGGCGAGCTTGGTGTAATGCTGTTTACCAGCCGCGATCCGCATCATTACCAGCAGGGACAAGGCACACAACTGCTGCAGGAGATTGCGCAGATGCTGCCCGAGCTGCTGGAGCGCTGGATTGAACGCGTATGACGGACGCTCAGCTGGCACCTGCCGTTACCCGTTTTCTGCGCTATCTGGGCGTTGAGCGCCAGCTCAGCCCGATCACCCTGTTGAACTATCAGCGTCAGCTTGATGCCATCATGCAGTTAGCCGATGAAATCGGCCTGACGAGCTGGCAACAATGTGATGCCGCCACGGTGCGCACGTTTGCCGTGCGCAGCCGCCGTAAAGGGCTAGGCCCGGCCAGCCTTGCGCTTCGGCTCTCGGCACTGCGCAGCTTCTTTGACTGGCTGGTCAGCCAGGGCGAACTCAGCGCCAATCCGGCCAAAGGGATCGCCGCCCCGAAAGCGCCGCGCCATCTGCCCAAAAATATCGACGTGGATGACGTTAACCGCCTGCTGGATATCGATCTCAACGATCCGCTGGCGGTGCGTGACCGCGCCATGCTGGAGGTGATGTACGGCGCCGGCCTGCGTCTTTCCGAGCTGGTTAACCTGGATATCAAACATCTCGATCTGGATACCGGGGAAGTGTGGGTGATGGGCAAAGGCAGCAAAGAGCGGCGCTTGCCCATTGGCCGCAATGCCGTGGTGTGGATTGAGCACTGGCTCGATCTGCGTGGCCTGTTCGGTACCGAAGAGGAGGCGCTCTTCCTCTCGAAGCTCGGCAAGCGCATCTCGGCGCGTAATGTGCAAAAACGGTTTGCTGAGTGGGGGATTAAGCAGGGGCTGAACAGCCATGTTCATCCCCATAAACTGCGCCATTCGTTCGCCACCCACATGCTGGAGTCCAGCGGTGACCTGCGTGGCGTCCAGGAGCTGCTGGGTCACGCCAATTTGTCCACCACCCAAATCTATACCCATCTCGATTTTCAACACCTTGCCTCGGTGTACGACGCGGCGCATCCACGCGCCAAACGGGGGAAATAATGCGTTTTTATCGTCCATTAGGCCAAATCTCAGCCCTGACGTTTGACCTTGATGACACCCTTTACGACAACCGTCAGGTGATCCTGCGAACCGAGCAGGAAGCACTGGCCTTTGTACAAAACTATCATCCGGCGTTAAAAGCGCTGGAAAACAAAGAGTTTCACCGTCTTCGCCAGGCGTTACGGCAGACCGAGCCGGAAATCTATCACGATGTGACGGAATGGCGCCGTCGGGCCGTTGAGCTGGCTATGCTCAACGCGGGTCTGACCGCTGCCGAGGCCGCGCTTGGCGCAGAAGCCTCGATGGCGCACTTCGCGACATGGCGCAGCCGTATCGACGTCCCGCAGGAGACGCACGATACGCTGGCTGCGCTTGCTGAAAAGTGGCCACTGGTGGCTATCACCAACGGCAATGCCCAGCCGGAACTGTTCGGCCTTGGCGACTACTTCCAGTTTGTGCTGCGCGCAGGCCCGCACGGGCGCTCGAAGCCCTTTAACGATATGTACCATCTGGCGGCGGAGAAGCTCGACCTGCCGCTGGGGAATATTCTTCACGTGGGCGATGACCTGACCACCGATGTTGCTGGGGCGATCCGCTGCGGCATGCAGGCCTGCTGGATCAAGCCTGAAAATGCCGATCTGATGACTACGCTGGACAGCCGTCTGCTGCCGCACCTGGAAATTTCACGGTTGGCATCCCTCACCACGCTGATATAATCACCAGTAATATTGTATAAATTACCAGGGTTTTGCGGTCGAAGGCCCGGTAAGCGAAGCGCCAGCGGGCGTTTTGCAGTGTTCCTGATTACTACGTGACGGTGCCAATGGACGTTTCTTACCTGCTCGACAGCCTCAATGACAAACAGCGTGACGCGGTTGCCGCGACGCGCACCAACATGCTGGTACTGGCTGGGGCGGGCAGTGGTAAGACACGCGTGCTGGTGCACCGTATTGCCTGGCTGCAGAGCGTGGAGAACTGTTCGCCATACTCCATTATGGCGGTGACCTTCACCAACAAAGCGGCGGCGGAGATGCGCCACCGTATCGCCCAGCTGATGGGCACCAGCCAGGGCGGCATGTGGGTGGGTACCTTCCACGGGCTGGCGCACCGCCTGCTGCGTGCGCACCACCTGGACGCTAACCTGCCGCAGGACTTTCAGATCCTCGACAGCGAAGACCAGCTGCGTCTCCTGAAGCGCCTGATCAAGGCGATGAACCTCGACGAGAAGCAGTGGCCGCCGCGTCAGGCGATGTGGTACATCAACAGCCAGAAAGACGAAGGGCTGCGTCCGCACCATATCCAGAGCTTTGGTAATCCGATAGAGCAGACCTGGCAGAAGGTCTACCAGGCCTACCAGGAAGCCTGCGATCGCGCAGGACTGGTAGATTTTGCCGAGCTGCTGTTGCGCGCTCATGAACTGTGGCTCAACAAACCGCATATTCTGCAGCACTATCGCGAACGCTTTACCAACATCCTGGTCGATGAATTCCAGGATACCAACAACATTCAGTATGCCTGGATCCGCCTGCTGGCGGGCGACTCCAGCAAAGTGATGATCGTCGGCGACGACGACCAGTCGATCTACGGCTGGCGCGGCGCGCAGGTCGAGAACATCCAGCGCTTCCTGAAGGATTTCCCGGGCGCAGAGACCATTCGCCTGGAACAGAACTACCGCTCCACCAACAACATTCTGAGCGCCGCCAACGCCCTGATTGAAAATAACAACGGGCGCCTGGGCAAAAAGCTCTGGACCGAGGGCATCGACGGCGAGCCGATCTCCCTCTACTGCGCCTTTAACGAGCTGGATGAAGCCCGCTTTGTGGTCAACCGGATCAAAACCTGGCAGGACAACGGCGGGGCGCTGGAGCAATGCGCCATCCTCTATCGCAGTAACGCCCAGTCGCGTGTGCTGGAAGAGGCGCTGCTACAGGCCAGCATGCCCTACCGCATCTACGGCGGCATGCGCTTCTTCGAACGTCAGGAGATCAAAGACGCGCTCTCCTATCTGCGTCTGATCGCCAATCGCAACGACGACGCAGCCTTCGAGCGCGTGGTCAACACGCCAACCCGCGGCATCGGCGATCGCACCCTCGACGTGGTGCGTCAGACCTCCCGGGATCGCCAGCTGACGCTGTGGCAGGCGTGTCGCGAGCTGCTGCAGGAGCGGGCGCTTGCCGGACGCGCAGCCAGCGCGCTCCAGCGCTTCCTGGAGCTTATCGAAGCTCTGGCCCAGGAAACCGCCGACATGCCGTTGCACGTTCAGACCGACCGGGTGATCAAAGACTCCGGCCTGCGCATGATGTATGAGCAGGAGAAAGGCGAGAAGGGCCAGACCCGTATCGAGAACTTAGAAGAGCTGGTGACCGCCACGCGTCAGTTCAGCTACAACGAAGAAGATGAAGACCTGATGCCGCTACAGGCGTTCCTGTCCCATGCCGCGCTGGAAGCGGGCGAAGGGCAGGCCGACACCTGGCAGGACGCGGTGCAGCTGATGACCCTCCACTCGGCCAAAGGTCTGGAGTTCCCGCAGGTATTTATTGTCGGCATGGAAGAGGGTATGTTCCCGAGCCAGATGTCGCTGGATGAGGGCGGACGTCTGGAGGAGGAGCGTCGTCTGGCCTATGTGGGCGTGACCCGCGCGATGCAAAAGCTGACCCTGACCTATGCCGAAACCCGCCGTCTGTACGGCAAAGAGGTCTATCACCGCCCGTCACGCTTTGTCGGCGAGCTGCCGGAGGAGTGTGTGGAAGAGGTACGCCTGCGCGCCAGCATCAGCCGCCCGGTGAGCCATCAGCGTCTGGGGACGCCGGTCTCGGAAAGCGACAGCGGCTTTAAGCTGGGCCAGCGCGTTCGCCATGCCAAATTTGGCGAAGGCACCATCGTCAATCTGGAAGGCAGTGGCGAGCACAGCCGTCTGCAGGTGGCGTTCCAGGGGCAGGGCATCAAATGGCTTGTGGCCGCTTACGCCAGGCTGGAAACCGTGTAACTTTCAGAAAAATATCACTATTTTGTAACTATCTGCTAGCCTTATATGTATAAGGCTATTTATTACCCTTCAGCGTTCCGTTGCGAGTTGACGCCGCCGTGACTGCTGGCGTAACATGCGCGCACGATTACGCTAAGAGGACATTCGCCTTGGACACACCCAGTAGATACTGGCTCAATTCCCTGTCATCCAGGAACAACTCCTAAGGCTATCTCCTCACGCTGATGGCCTTAGTGGTTGTCAGCGACACTTCTTCCCGTCGCGCTGAGTCAGGCTGTTTAATGGTCTGAAACCCAAATTGTTTCTGTGTGCCCACCGAACTGTCCGATATTTTTTGCATTGGGAGTCCCGGTCATGCTGAGCGCATTTCAACTGGAAAAAAACCGACTGATTCGGCTTGAAGCTGAAGAGTCACAACCCCTCATTGATGCCGTTTGGGTGGATCTGGTCGAACCGGATGACGACGAACGCCTGCGCGTACAATCTGAGCTCGGACAAAGCCTGGCCACCCGCCCGGAACTGGAAGACATCGAAGCATCGGCCCGTTTCTTCGAAGACGAAGACGGCCTGCATATTCACTCCTTTTTCTTCTTTGAAGATGCAGAAGATCACGCCGGTAACTCCACCGTCGCATTCACCATCCGCGATGGCCGCCTGTTTACCCTGCGCGAGCGTGAACTGCCTGCGTTCCGCCTCTACCGTATGCGCGCCCGTAACCAGGCGATGGTGGACGGCAACGCCTACGAGCTGCTGCTTGACCTGTTTGAAACCAAAATCGAACAGCTGGCGGATGAGATTGAGAACATCTACAGCGATCTGGAAGAGCTGAGCCGGGTGATCATGGAAGGGCATCAGGGCGATGAGTACGATGAAGCGCTGTCAACGCTGGCAGAGCTGGAAGATATCGGCTGGAAAGTCCGTCTGTGTCTGATGGATACCCAGCGCGCGCTGAACTTCCTGGTGCGCAAGGCACGTCTGCCGGGTGGGCAGCTGGAGCAGGCGCGTGAGATCCTCCGCGATATCGAATCCCTGCTGCCGCACAACGAATCCCTGTTCCAGAAGGTGAACTTCCTGATGCAGGCGGCGATGGGCTTTATCAACATCGAGCAGAACCGCATCATCAAGATCTTCTCGGTGGTGTCGGTGGTCTTCCTGCCGCCTACCTTAGTGGCGTCCAGCTACGGGATGAACTTCGAGTTTATGCCGGAGCTGAAGTGGAGCTTTGGCTACCCGGGGGCGATTGTCTTTATGGTGCTTGCCGGGCTGGCGCCGTATCTCTACTTCAAGCGCCGTAACTGGTTGTGAGTGTTGCGCCCGGTGGCGCTACGCTTACCGGGCCTGGAAAAGCACGAACCCGTAGGCCGGATAAGCGAAGCGCCATCCGGCAAAAAAGCACTACAGCCCTCTGCGCGTCCTGCGCTGGGTATAAATCGCATCCGCCACAAACACCGCCAGCGCCACCCAGATAAACGCGAAAGTCACCATCTTATCCGCACCCGGCACTTCGCCGTAGAACAGCACCGCCAGCAGGAACATCAGCGTCGGGCCGATATACTGGAAGAAGCCCAGCGTTGACAGGCGCAAGCGCGTTGCCGCACCGGTAAAGCAGAGCAGCGGGATGGTCGTGACCACACCGGCCGCCATCAGCATCACGTTCAGCGTCCACGGGTTGCTGCCCATATGGCTGGTGCTGCTGTCGGCGATAGCAAACAGATAAATGGCGGCTACCGGCAGCAGCCACAGGGTTTCAAACAGCATCCCGGTTTGCGCTTCGACGGCGATTTTTTTACGCACCAGACCATAAAAGGCGAAGCTGAACGCCAGCCCCAGAGCGATGATCGGCAGCGAGCCAAAGGTCCACAGCTGAACCAGCACGCCACAAAAGGCCAGCAGCACCGCCAGCCACTGCATCCGACGGAAGCGCTCGCCGAGGAACAACATCCCCAGCACGATATTCACCAGCGGGTTAATGAAATAGCCGAGGCTCGCCTCCAGCATATGCTGGTTGTTCACCGCCCAGATGAACAGCAACCAGTTACCGCCAATCAATACGGCGGAGAGCGCCAGCAGGAAAATTTTCTTAGGCGTTTGCAGAAGCGTTTTCACCCCTGACCACTGACGGCTTACGCTCATCAGGGCCACCATAAAGAAAAACGACCAGATCACGCGGTGAGTGAGAATTTCATCGGCAGGAACGTAGTGAATCAGCTTGAAGTAGGCGGGCGCGATACCCCAAATAAAATAAGCGGCAAGTGCGAGTAAAACGCCCTGCCGCGTCTGTTTAGCATCCATCAGGAAAATCCGTTACAAATATGTCACGCAATTTTACCTGATTTTACCCTCTCAACCCACCATATAAGTGGCAGTTGCGCTGGCGATATAGAGCTGCTCTTCGTTATGCAGTTCCACGCGGGCGACGGCGACTTTATTGCCTGCACGCAGCAGGCTGCTGCTGGCGGTGAAGCGATTGCCGCGACCCGGACGCAGATAATCGACGCGCAGGTCGATGGTTCCCATTCGCGACAGGCGCTGGCGCAGCTCATCTTCGTTAATGGTGTCGTGGCGGGTCAGGGTGCTGCCAACGCAGACCAGACCGGCTGCAACGTCGAGGGCGGAGGCAATAACGCCGCCATGCAGAATGCTTTGAGCCCAGTTACCGACCATCATTGGCTGATTGTTAAAGCTCAGTTGGGCGAAATCTTTTTCGTAGCGCTCAAGCTCCAGCCCCAGAGCACGGTTGAACGGCATGTGGTAGACGAAAATCTCGCCGACAAGCTTCAGCGCTTCTTCGGCAGTAAGCGTGGCAGACATAACACGTCACATCCTTATTGTTAAAAGAATGTTGATTTTATGCCCCATCAAATTGAATTGCCAGATTCGGAGCACAGGTGAAGCCACTCATCATTAAATATGCTAAAAGGGATCAAAATATTTCTCATTAAAACGCTTTGCAGGAGAGCAACACCGATGCGGACATATCAGGCCGTACTCATGGCGGCGGCTGCGCTGCCTCTTTCGGCATTTGCGCAGGACGCGACAACTCAGGAGGTGCCTGCCGTGCGGGGCAGCATCATCGCTAACCTGTTGGAGGAGCACGATAATCCCTTTACGCTCTATCCTTACGACAGCAATTACCTGATCTATACCGTGACCAGCGACCTCAATAAAGAGGCGATCAAAACCTATGACTGGGCCGACGATTCGCAGAAAGATGAGGTGAAATTCCAGCTGAGTCTCGCCTTCCCGCTGTGGCGCGGGATTCTGGGGCAGAATTCCATTCTGGGCGCCTCCTATACGCAGAAGTCATGGTGGCAGTTATCTAACAGCGATGAATCGTCGCCGTTCCGTGAGACCAACTACGAGCCGCAGCTGTTCCTTGGCTTCGCCACCGACTACTCGCTGGCGGGCTGGACGCTGCGGGACGTGGAGTTTGGCTACAACCATCAATCCAACGGTCGCTCCGACCCGACCTCGCGCAGCTGGAACCGTATCTATAGCCGCCTGATGGCGCAGAACGGCAACTGGCTGGTGGAGGTGAAGCCCTGGTATGTAGTGGGTAACATCGACGATAACCCGGATATCACCAAATACATGGGCTACTACCAGCTGCGGGTGGGCTATCAGCTGGGCGAAGCGGTGCTGAGTGTGAAAGGGCAGTACAACTGGAACACCGGCTATGGCGGCGCAGAGATGGGCGTCAGCTACCCGCTGACCAAACATGTTCGTCTGTATACCCAGGTCTACAGCGGCTATGGCGAATCCCTCATCGACTACAACTTCAACCAGACCCGCGTGGGTGTGGGCGTGATGCTGAACGATCTTTTCTAGCCTCCTCGAATGTTTTTCTCTTAAACGTTGAAGTTTCTCTCGCAGGCGCTGAAAATAGCGCCTGTTTTAATTTCGGGCAAATGGGGTTGATGTGGTGCAGGCGGAAGTCGTTAATCAGGAGTCGCTGGCTAAACAGGTTTTGCATGAAACCTTTGGCTATCACCAGTTCCGCCCGGGCCAGGAAACCATCATCAACACGGCCCTTGAGGGGCGTGACTGTCTGGTGGTCATGCCGACAGGCGGCGGTAAATCGCTGTGCTATCAGGTTCCCGCGCTGGTACTGAATGGCCTGACGGTGGTGGTTTCACCGCTGATCTCGCTGATGAAAGACCAGGTCGACCAGCTGCTGGCGAACGGCGTGGCGGCGGCCTGCCTCAACTCTACCCAGACCCGCGAGCAGCAGCAGGAGGTGATGGCCGGGTGCCGCACCGGGCAGGTTCGTCTGCTCTATATCGCTCCGGAGCGTCTGATGCTGGATAACTTCCTTGAGCATCTGGCACACTGGAACCCGGTACTGCTGGCGGTAGACGAAGCGCACTGTATCTCCCAGTGGGGGCATGATTTCCGCCCGGAGTATGCCGCCCTCGGTCAGCTGCGTCAGCGCTTCCCGTCGGTGCCGTTTATGGCCCTTACCGCTACCGCCGACGACACCACCCGGCAGGATATTGTCCGTCTGCTGGGGCTCAACGATCCGCTGATCCAGGTCAGCAGCTTCGACCGCCCGAACATCCGCTATATGCTGATGGAGAAATTTAAGCCCCTCGATCAGCTCCTGCGCTACGTCCAGGAGCAGCGCGGCAAATCCGGCATTATCTATTGCAACAGCCGGGCGAAGGTTGAAGACACCGCCGCCCGTCTGCAAAGCCGCGGCTTCAGCGCCGCGGCCTATCATGCGGGGCTGGAAAACCACATCCGTGCCGACGTGCAGGAGAAATTCCAGCGCGACGATCTGCAAATTGTGGTGGCGACTGTCGCCTTCGGTATGGGTATCAACAAGCCGAACGTGCGCTTTGTGGTGCATTTCGACATTCCGCGCAATATCGAATCCTACTACCAGGAGACAGGCCGTGCCGGGCGTGACGGCCTGCCCGCCGAGGCGATGCTCTTCTACGATCCGGCGGATATGGCCTGGCTACGTCGCTGCCTGGAAGAGAAACCGCAGGGGCAGTTGCAGGATATCGAGCGTCACAAGCTCAACGCGATGGGCGCCTTTGCCGAAGCGCAAACCTGCCGCCGTCTGGTGCTGCTGAACTATTTTGGCGAGGGGCGCCAGGAGTCGTGCGGCAACTGCGATATCTGCCTCGACCCGCCGAAGCAGTACGACGGGCTGATGGACGCCCGCAAGGCGCTCTCCACCATTGGCCGCGTCAATCAGCGCTTCGGGATGGGCTACGTGGTGGAAGTGCTGCGCGGCGCCAACAATCAGCGCATCCGCGAGATGGGGCATGACAAGCTGCCGGTGTATGGCATTGGCCGCGATCAGAGCCATGAGCACTGGGTCAGCGTGATCCGCCAGCTTATCCACCTGGGCTTTGCCACCCAGAACATTGCCCAGCACTCCGCGCTGCAGCTCACCGAAGCCGCCCGTCCGGTGCTGCGCGGCGAAGTCGAATTGCAGCTCGCCGTGCCGCGCGTGGTGGCGCTGAAACCGCGTGTGATGCAGAAATCCTACGGCGGCAACTATGACCGTAAGCTGTTTGCCAAGCTGCGTAAGCTGCGCAAAGCCATCGCCGACGAAGAGAATATCCCACCTTATGTGGTGTTCAACGATGCCACGCTGATTGAGATGGCCGAGCAGATGCCGCTCAGCGCCAGCGAAATGCTCAGCGTCAACGGCGTGGGCACCCGCAAACTGGAGCGCTTCGGCAAAGAGTTTATGGCGCTTATTCGTTCTCATACCGATGGTGATGATGAGGAGTAGTCAGCCCGGCAAAAAAGTGCCAGGATGATTGCTCCCTGAACTATTTCCCCGCGAGTTAATTATGTTAACCCTGTTTCTGACCGTGGCGCTGGTGCATATTGTGGCGCTGATGAGCCCTGGCCCCGACTTTTTCTTCGTGTCCCAAACGGCGGTGAGCCGTTCGCGCAAAGAGGCGATGATGGGCGTGCTGGGCATTACCCTTGGCGTTATGGTCTGGGCTGCCCTGGCCCTGCTGGGCCTGAACCTGATCCTCGCTAAGATGGCCTGGCTGCATAACATCATTATGGTCGGCGGCGGTCTCTATCTGTGCTGGATGGGCTATCAGATGCTGCGCGGGGCGTTCAAAAAAGAGGATAACGAAGCGTCTGAGCCTAAAATGGAGCTGGCGGCCAGCGGACGCAGCTTTGTGAAAGGGCTGCTGACGAACCTCGCTAATCCAAAAGCCATTATCTATTTCGGCTCGGTATTTTCACTGTTCGTGGGTGAGGATGTCGGTGCTGGGGCGCGCTGGGGCATCTTCCTGCTGATCGTCCTGGAGACGTTTGCCTGGTTCACCGTGGTGGCAAGCCTGTTTGCGTTACCCTCCATGCGACGCGGCTACCAACGTCTGGCGAAGTGGATTGACGGCATTGCCGGCGCGTTATTCGCCGGCTTCGGCATTCACCTGATCCTGTCGCGTTAAGCGTGCCTTGCTGATGCCAGCAGCGCACCCACCAACATAAACAGCGAACCGAATACTTTATTCAGGGCCTTCATCTGACGAGGCCCTTTAATCCATGCCGCAATCCGCGTAGCCAGCGTCGCATAGCCAATCATCACAATGATATCGACCACAACAGTGGTCACGCCGAGCACCACGTACTGCATGATCTGGGGCTGATGCGGCACGATGAACTGCGGAAACAGGGCGGCAAGAAAGACGATGCTCTTCGGGTTGGTCAGGTTCACAAATACCGCCCGCTTAAACAGTTTTCCACGGCTTTGCGTCTGGGCGAGCGTGTTGAGGTCAAGGGACCCTGCGGCGCGCCACTGCTGAATACCCAGCCAGATCAGATAGGCTGCCCCGGCCCATTTCAGCACTTCGAAGGCCAGCACCGAACGGGAGAAGAGCGTGCCGAGCCCCACGCCGACCAGCACAATGTGAATAGCCAGCCCGGTTTGCAAGCCGGCAATCGACGCCGCTGCGCCGCGATAGCCGTGGTTCATGGCGGTGGTCATGGTATTGATCGCCCCTGAACCCGGTGAAAGGCTGAGGATAATGGATGTCAGCAGGTAGGCGAACCACCACTCAAAGGTCATTTGAAACTCCCGAATCGTCTATTTTTATGCCACAATACGCTAATGTTGCGTCATTTTACGGCCTGTCACAAAAAAACGATATTCCTTGGCTTACAGGGGCGTAAACCCGATGTTTCAGCTGAATAAGGACTGGGAAACGCGAGAAAAGGCATTTGCTGCTTTCTCCATGGGACCGTTGACCGATTTCTGGCGCCAGCGCGAGGAAGATGAGTTTACGGGCGTTGGGGATATCCCGGTACGCTTCGTTCGTTTCCGTGATGAAAAAAATGACCGGGTGATTGTCGTCTGCCCCGGGCGTATCGAAAGCTACATCAAATATGCCGAGCTGGCGTACGATCTGTTCCATCTGGGTTTTGATGTGTTAATTATCGACCATCGTGGGCAGGGACTTTCCGGTCGGATGTTGCCGGATACCCATCGTGGCCACGTGGAAAACTTCAGCGATTACGTCGACGATCTGGCCGCATTCTGGCAGCAGGAAGTGCAGCCTGGCCCGTGGCGCAAGCGCTATATTCTTGCGCACTCCATGGGCGGCGCCATCTCTACGCTCTTTTTGCAGCGCTACGATCACCAGTGCGATGCCATTGCGCTTACCGCGCCGATGTATGGCATTGTGATACGTTTTCCGGACTGGATGGTGCGCCATCTTCTCGACTGGGCTGAGGGCCATCAGCGCATTCGTGAAGGCTACGCCATCGGAACAGGACGCTGGCGGGCTTTGCCGTTTGCCATCAACGTCTTAACCCACAGCCAGCAGCGTTATCGCCGCAACCTGCGTTTCTATGCCGATGAACCGCGCTTGCGCGTTGGCGGCCCCACCTGGCATTGGGTACGCGAAGGTATTCTGGCGGGTGAAGAGGTGTTGGCGGGTGCCGGTCAGGACGATACGCCCACGCTCATCCTTCAGGCTGAAGAGGAGCGGGTAGTGGATAACCGCATGCACGACCGCTTCTGTGAACTCCGGGCCGCAGCCGGCCACCCCTGTGAAGGGGGTAAACCGCTGGTCATAAACGGCGCGTACCATGAGATCCTTTTCGAAAAGGACGCCATGCGATCGGTCGCACTCCACGCCATCGTCGACTTTTTCGACAGGCATAACTGATATTCACCAGAGGTTAAATTTTTCTATGTACCAGGTTGTCGCGTCTGATTTAGATGGCACGCTGCTCTCCCCCGATCACACTTTATCGCCCTACGCGAAAGAGACCCTGAAACTCCTGACCGCCCGAGGCGTGAATTTTGTCTTCGCCACCGGTCGCCACCACGTTGATGTGGGGCAGATCCGCGATAATCTGGAGATCAAATCCTATATGATCACCTCCAACGGCGCCCGCGTGCACGATCTGGACGGTAATCTGATCTTCACCCATAACCTCGATCGCGACATCGCCACCGATCTGTTCGGGATCATGCACAACAACCCCGACATCATCACCAACGTCTATCGCGACGACGAGTGGTTTATGAACCGTCACCGCCCGGACGAGATGCGTTTCTTTAAAGAGGCGGTATTCAACTATTCGCTGTATGAGCCGGGTCTGCTGGAGCCGGAAGGCATCAGCAAGGTGTTCTTCACCACCGACAGCCACGAAGCGCTGCTGCCGCTGGAGCAGGCGATTAACGCCCGCTGGGGCGATCGGGTTAACGTTAGCTTCTCCACGCTGACCTGCCTGGAAGTGATGGCGGGCGGCGTCTCCAAGGGGCATGCCCTTGAAGCGGTAGCCAAACGCCTGGGCTTTGATCTTAAGGACTGCATCGCCTTTGGCGACGGCATGAACGACGCCGAAATGCTCTCCATGGCAGGCAAGGGCTGCATCATGGAAAACGCCCACCAGCGCCTGAAAGATCTGCACCCGGAGCTGGAAGTGATCGGCACTAACGGCGATAACGCGGTGCCAAAATATCTGCGTAAGCTGTTTCTTGAATAATCTTCATTTGGTTGTTTAACGTTCAGTTGTCAACCGCGGAGTTCGCTACAATGCCTGTCCATCTTTTCAAGAGACAAGCATTGTGGCGCTACTCATTATCACCACTATTCTGTGGGCCTTCTCCTTTAGCCTTATCGGTGAATATCTCGCCGGACATGTCGACAGCTATTTCTCGGTGCTGATGCGCGTGGGGCTGGCGGCGCTGGTGTTCCTGCCGTTCCTGCGTACGCGCGGACAAACGCTGAAAACCCTTCTGCTGTACATGCTGGTAGGCGCGATGCAGCTCGGCATCATGTACCTGTTCAGCTTCCGCGCTTACGTCTACCTGTCGGTATCGGAATTCCTGCTGTTTACCGTGCTCACGCCGCTCTATATCACGCTGATTTACGATCTGCTGAGCAAACGCCGTTTGCGCTGGGGCTACCTGCTGAGCGCGGCGCTGGCGGTGGTGGGTGCGGCGATCATTCGCTACGACAAAGTGAGCGACCATTTCTGGACCGGGCTGATGTTCGTCCAGCTCGCCAACATCAGCTTTGCCATCGGTATGGTGGGGTATAAGCGTTTGATGGAAACCCGCCCGATGCCGCAGCACAACGCCTTTGCCTGGTTTTATATGGGCGCGGCGATTGTGGCGGTCGCAGCATGGTTCATGCTGGGGAACCCACAAAAACTGCCGACCACGACGGTGCAGTGGAGCGTGCTGGTCTGGCTGGGAGTGGTGGCATCCGGGCTGGGTTACTTCATGTGGAACTACGGCGCCACGCAGGTGGACGCCGGGACACTCGGGATTATGAACAACGTTCACGTCCCGGCGGGCCTGCTGGTGAACCTCGCCATCTGGCAGGAACAACCGCACTGGCCGAGCTTCATTATTGGGGGGACGGTGATCCTGGCTTCACTGTGGGTGCATCGCCGTTGGGTCGCTCCGCGCTCCGGACAAACGGCAGATGATCGCAAGCGTGATTCCGCGCTGAGCGAATAAAGGCCTCGGTAACCGGTTGACGCTGCTCGCCATCGCGCACGGCGGCGTACAACCGGCTCCACAATCCCTCGCCCAGGGTTCTGGTCACTACCAGGCCCTGGCGTTCAAAGCTCTCCACCACCCAGTGTGGTAACGCGGCAATACCCATGCGGGCCGCCACCATCTGAATTAACAGCAGAGTATTGTCCACGCTTTTCAGCTGCGGGCTGATACCCGCCGGCTGCAGGAAGTGACGCCAGATATCCAGACGACTGCGCTGGACCGGGTAGATCAGCAGCGTTTCGGTCGCCAGATCTTCCGGCGTAATGCGCGTTCTGGCAGCCAGTGGATGATCCGGGGCCAGCACCAGGCGAACTTCAAAATCAAACATCGGCGAATAGTGCAGGCCACTGCGCGGCAGAATATCCGAGGTCATGACCAGATCCAGCTCGCCCTGCTGGAGTGACGGTTGCGGGTCAAAGGTCACGCCGGATTTAAAGTCCATCTCCACCTGCGGCCATCTCTGGCGGAAGTTCTCAAGCGCGGGTGTCAGCCACTGGATACAGCTGTGGCACTCAATGGCGATGCGCAGCCGGGTTTGCTGGGGCTCATGGCAGGCCTGCAACGCGCTGGCGATCTGCGGCAACACCTGATTCGCCAGCTGCAATAGCACCTCTCCCTGCGGCGTGAAGCGTAGCGGCTGACTCTTACGCACAAACAGACGAAAGCCAAGGCGCTGTTCCAGATCGCTGAACTGGTGGGAAAGGGCGGATTGCGTCTGGTGCAGCGCCGCCGCCGCCGCCGCAAGAGAGCCGCAGTTCCGCAACGCCTGGAGCGTTTTCAGGTGTTTTATCTCGATCATGAATGTCCTTCACTTCGCCATGAACAATTTGCGCTTGAGGAATATACAGTACCTACACATTATGGAAGTGTAAACATCTGGACGGCTAAATACTGAAAATTCCATAAGGGGCACATCATGACAATTCGCAACCATACCCTCGGTTTCCCGCGCGTCGGCCTGCGCCGCGAGCTGAAAAAAGCGCTCGAAAGCTACTGGGCGGGTAACGCCACCCGTGATGAACTGCTGGCGGTGGGACGCGAACTCCGTGCCCGCCACTGGGATCAGCAGAAGCAGGCGGGCATTGACCTGCTGCCGGTGGGCGATTTCGCCTGGTACGACCATGTTCTGACGACCAGCCTGCTGCTGGGCAACGTGCCGGCTCGTCATCAGAACAACGATGGCTCGGTAGATATCGACACCCTGTTCCGCATTGGCCGTGGCCGTGCGCCAACGGGTGAACCCGCGGCGGCGGCAGAGATGACCAAATGGTTCAACACCAACTACCACTACATGGTGCCGGAGTTCGTGAAGGGCCAGCAGTTCAGACTGACCTGGACCCAGTTGCTGGATGAGGTGGACGAAGCCCTGGCCCTCGGCCATCAGGTGAAACCTGTTCTGCTGGGGCCGGTAACGTACCTGTGGCTCGGTAAAGTGAAGGGCGAACAGTTTGATCGCCTGAGCCTGCTGCATGAGATCCTGCCGGTGTACCAGCAGGTGCTGGGCGAACTGGCGAAACGCGGCGTTGAGTGGGTACAGATCGACGAACCGGCGCTGGTGCTGGAGCTGCCGCAGGCATGGCTGGATGCCTTCAAACCGGCATACGACGCCCTCGCGGGCCAGGTGAAGCTGCTGCTCACCACCTATTTCGAAGGCGTGACGCCAAATCTCGATACCATCACTGCGCTGCCGGTGCAGGGGCTGCATGTTGATCTGGTGCACGGTAAAGATGACGTGGCAGAACTCCATTCCCGTCTGCCGTCCGACTGGCTGCTCTCTGCCGGGCTGGTGAACGGTCGCAACGTCTGGCGCGCCGATCTGACAGAAAAATATGGTCAGATTAAAGAGATCGTTGGCAAACGCGATCTGTGGATCGCCTCATCCTGCTCCCTGCTGCACAGCCCGATCGACCTCAGCGTCGAAACCCGTCTGGATGCCGAAGTGAAGAGCTGGTTTGCCTTTGCCCTACAAAAATGCGAAGAGCTGGCCCTGCTGCGCGATGCGCTGAACAGCGGCGATACGGCGGCGATTACCGCATGGAGCGCGCCAATTCAGGCCCGCCGCCACTCTACCCGCGTGCACAACCCGGCGGTTGAGAAACGTCTGGCCGCCATCACCGCGAAGGAGAGCCAGCGTCAGAGTCCTTATGAGGTGCGTGCTGAAGCCCAGCGTGCCCGCTTTAAACTCCCGGCCTGGCCGACCACCTCTATCGGCTCCTTCCCGCAGACCACCGAGATCCGCGGCCTGCGTCTGGACTTCAAAAAGGGCAATCTGGATGCAGGCAACTACCGCACCGGCATCGCCGAACATATCAAGCAGGCGATTGTGGAGCAGGAGCGCCTGGGGCTGGATGTGCTGGTCCACGGCGAAGCCGAGCGTAACGACATGGTGGAGTACTTCGGTGAGCATCTGGACGGTTTCGTCTTTACCCAGAATGGCTGGGTGCAGAGCTACGGCTCCCGCTGCGTGAAACCGCCGGTGGTGATCGGGGACGTCAGCCGCCCGGAAGCGATCACCGTCGAGTGGGCGAAGTATGCCCAGTCCCTGACCGACAAACCGGTAAAAGGCATGTTGACCGGGCCGGTGACTATTCTCTGCTGGTCCTTCCCGCGTGAGGATGTGACGCGTGAGACCATCGCGAAGCAGATCGCGCTGGCGCTGCGTGACGAAGTGGCGGATCTGGAAGCCGCTGGTATTGGCATTATCCAGATTGACGAACCGGCACTGCGCGAAGGGCTGCCGCTGCGTCGCAGCGACTGGGATGCCTATCTGAAGTGGGGGGTGGAAGCCTTCCGCATCAACGCTGCGGTGGCGAAGGATGAGACCCAGATCCACACCCACATGTGTTACTGCGAGTTCAACGACATCATGGACTCCATCGCCGCGCTGGATGCCGACGTGATCACCATCGAAACCTCACGCTCGGATATGGAGCTGCTGGAGTCGTTTGAAGAGTTCGACTACCCGAACGAGATCGGCCCGGGCGTCTATGACATTCACTCCCCGAACGTCCCGAGCGTAGAGTGGATTGAAGCCCTGCTGCAAAAAGCGGCTCAGCGCATTCCGGCAGAGCGCCTGTGGGTGAACCCGGACTGCGGCCTGAAAACCCGCGGCTGGCCTGAAACGCGCGCCGCACTGGCGAATATGGTGAAGGCGGCGCAGAATTTGCGTCAGGGTTAATGATATCGGCAGTTTGCCCGGTGGCGCTACGCTTACCGGGCCTACAAAATCGGCTGTAGGCCGGGTAAGGCGAAGCCGCCACCCGGCAATTTACCCGAACCTACGGTTGCTTTTTATTCCCGTACTGCGCAAACCACGCCAGCATCCGCTGCCAGCCATCCTTCGCTGACTCTTCGTGATAGCTCGGACGGTAATCGGCATTAAACGCGTGACCCGCTCCCGGATAGACCACAATCTCCGCCGTTGCGTTCGCCGCCCGCAGGGCATGACGCATCGTCTCGACGGTATCCAGTGGAATGCCGGTGTCTTCGGCGCCATAGAGCCCCAGCACGGGGGCGTTTAAATCGGTAGCCACATCCACCGGATGCTTTGGTGAGTTCAGGGTTTTCTCGCCGACCAGTTTGCCATACCACGCCACGGCTGCTTTCAGCTGCGGGTTATGGGCGGCATAGAGCCAGCTGATCCGTCCGCCCCAGCAGAAACCGGTCGCCAGCAGACGATGAGGATCGCCACCGTTGCGCGCTGCCCAGTTGGCGACATGATCGAGATCCGCCAGCACCTGCGCGTCCGGTACTTTACTGACCAGATTGCTGAACAGGGTAGGGATGTCGCTGTACTCGTTCGGATCGCCCTGACGGAAGTAGAGCTCCGGCGCGACCGCCAGATAGCCTTCCAGCGCCAGGCGGCGACAGATATCGCGAATATGCTCATGTACGCCGAAAATTTCCTGAATCACGATGACGATCGGCAATGCCCCTTGCGCATTTTTGGGCCGGGCATGGTAAGCAGGCATATTATCGCCCTGGGTCGGAATCGAGGTCTCCCCGGCGGTAATCGCCTCGTCGGGGGTAGTGACAACGGTTGAGGCTTGCAGATCAGCAGCAGGGGCAAATCCAGATGTTCCAGTCATGGCATTCTCCGTACCAATTAGCGCAAAAGTAAATATAGTCCGCAGGTTAACAATCCACAGTGCCCGAAACAGGCTATCTTTTGTGCAACAGATAACGATATAAGTCGTTAATGTGATGTTAATCACTATTTCATGGTAATTAAATGCAATCAATTTCATTTGCGGTGATATCTGTCACGAAATTAAGCTATATGCTCCGGTAAAGTACCGCTTTGCTTCTGCTGACAAACTGACCCACAGAGGAGTTTTCTATGTCTAAGTCTGATGTTTTTCATCTCGGCCTCACTAAAAATGATTTACAAGGGGCTACGCTCGCTATCGTCCCTGGCGATCCTGAGCGTGTGGAAAAGATCGCCGCGCTGATGGATAAGCCGGTTAAGCTGGCAGCCCATCGCGAATTCACGACCTGGCGGGCAGAGCTGGATGGCAAAGCGGTGATCGTCTGCTCAACCGGTATCGGTGGCCCGTCTACCTCTATTGCCGTTGAAGAGCTGGCACAGCTGGGCATCCGTACTTTCCTGCGTATCGGTACGACCGGTGCGATCCAGCCGCACATCAACGTTGGCGACGTACTGGTCACCACCGCGTCCGTGCGTCTGGACGGCGCGAGCCTGCACTTTGCCCCGATGGAGTTCCCGGCAGTGGCCGATTTCGAGTGCACCACCGCGCTGGTGGAAGCCGCGAAATCCGTCGGCGCAACCACTCACGTTGGCGTGACCGCCTCCTCAGACACCTTCTACCCGGGCCAGGAGCGCTACGATACCTTCTCCGGTCGCGTGGTCAGCCGTTTCAAAGGCTCGATGGAAGAGTGGCAGTCTATGGGCGTTATGAACTATGAAATGGAATCCGCTACGCTGCTGACCATGTGTGCAAGCCAGGGTCTGCGTGCCGGTATGGTTGCGGGTGTCATTGTGAACCGTACCCAGCAAGAGATCCCGAACGCCGAGACCATGAAGCAGACCGAAAGCCACGCGGTGAAAATCGTGGTGGAAGCGGCCCGCCGCCTGCTGTAATTACTCCTTTTCTTTGCCAAAGGCCGACCCGTTCGGCCTTTTTCTTTGCGTAGCTCCTCGCAGAAAACCCTTTTCAAACTGGACGTTTATACAGCACAATTCTATTTTGTGCGGGTCATACCTTGATGCAGGGGGCGTCGTGGATATTTCCATCCTTTTTTATGTCGTTATCGCGCTGGTCAGCGTCGGCGTGGGCTGGTTGTTCGCCAGCTATCAGCATGCGCAGCAAAAAGCCGATCAGCTGGCCGAACGTGAGGAGATGGTGGCTGCCTTAAGCGCGCTGAAACAACAGGCGGCGCAAAGCGGACACTGGCGCGACGAGTGCGAGCTACTCAATAACGAACTGCGTAATCTGCGGGATATCAACACCTCGCTGGAAGCCGACCTGCGCGAAGTCACCACCCGCCTGGAATCCACCCAACTGCATGCGGAAGATAAAATCCGCCAGATGATCAACAGCGAACAGCGCCTGAGCGAGCAGTTCGAAAACCTGGCGAACCGCATCTTTGAGCAGAGCAACCGCCGTGTTGACGAGCAAAACCGTCAGAGCCTGAACGGTCTGCTGACTCCCCTGCGCGAACAGCTGGACGGTTTTCGTCGCCAGGTGCAGGACAGCTTTGGCCAGGAGGCGCGGGAGCGACACACGCTGGCCCATGAAATTCGCAATCTCCAGCAGCTAAATGCCCAGATGGCCCAGGAGGCGATCAACCTGACCCGGGCGCTGAAAGGCGACAATAAAACCCAGGGCAACTGGGGCGAAGTGGTGTTGACCCGCGTACTGGAAGCTTCCGGCCTGCGTGAAGGGCATGAATATCAGACCCAGGTCAGTATCGAAACAGAATCCCGCGCGCGGATGCAGCCGGATGTCATTGTCCGCCTGCCGCAGGAGAAGGATGTGGTCATCGATGCCAAAATGACGCTGGTGGCCTATGAGCGTTACTTTAATGCCGAGGACGACTACACCCGCGAGACGGCGTTGCAGGAGCATATCGCCTCGGTGCGGAACCACATTCGCCTGCTGGGGCGTAAAGATTATCAGCAGTTACCCGGCCTGCGTTCGCTTGACTATGTGCTTATGTTTATCCCGGTTGAACCCGCCTTCTTACTGGCGCTGGACCGCCAGCCGGAGCTGATCTCCGAAGCGTTAAAAAACAACATTATGCTGGTCAGCCCGACCACGCTGCTGGTGGCGCTGCGTACCATTGCTAATCTTTGGCGCTACGAGCATCAGAGCCGCAATGCCCAGCAGATTGCCGATCGCGCCAGCCGGTTGTACGACAAAATGCGCCTGTTCGTCGATGACATGTCGTCCGTTGGGCAGAGTCTGGATCGCGCCCAGGATAACTATCGTCAGGCGATGAAAAAGCTGGCCTCCGGTCGCGGCAACCTGCTGGCTCAGGCCGAATCGTTCCGCAGCCTTGGCGTGGAGGTTAAACGCGAGATTAATCCGGATTTAGTCGAGCAGGCCACCGCGCAGGATGAAGAGTACCGGTTGCGTGGCGAGGGCGATGTTCAAAAGACAAACAATACGTTAGCAGAGGCACACGCGTCGGCAGACCTGTAGGGCGTTATTCCTGGGGTGGTTGAATCGTAGGGCAAATTCGCCCAATCTGTTACACTTCTCGTACATTTGATTGATAAGCAGGCTCTGAGATGGTTGAAGATTCACAAGACACAACGCACTTTGGCTTTCAGACTGTCGCTAAAGCGCAGAAAGCTGACATGGTGGCCCACGTATTCCATTCCGTGGCGGCGAAGTACGATGTAATGAATGACCTGATGTCATTCGGCATTCATCGCTTGTGGAAGCGCTTCACTATTGATTGTAGCGGCGTGCGTCGTGGGCAAACCGTGCTTGATCTGGCGGGCGGGACCGGCGACCTTACCGCGAAATTCTCGCGTCTGGTAGGGGAAACAGGCCGCGTTGTGCTGGCTGATATCAACGACTCCATGCTGAAAATGGGGCGTGAGAAACTGCGCAATCTCGGTGTGGTCGGCAACGTTGAGTACGTCCAGGCGAACGCCGAGGCGCTGCCTTTCCCGGATAACACTTTTGACTGCATCACCATCTCGTTCGGTCTGCGTAACGTCACCGATAAAGAGAAAGCGCTGCGTTCCATGTACCGCGTGCTGAAACCGGGTGGACGCCTGCTGGTGCTGGAGTTCTCTAAACCGATTATTGAGCCCCTGAGCAAAGCGTACGACGCTTACTCTTTCCACATTCTGCCGCGCATTGGTGAAGTGGTTGCTAACGATGCCGACAGCTATCGCTACCTGGCCGAGTCCATCCGTATGCACCCTAACCAGGACACGTTAAAGGCTATGATGCAGGATGCGGGCTTTGACAATGTTGATTACTTCAACATGACCGCGGGCGTTGTCGCCCTGCATCGCGGGTACAAGTTCTGAGTGGAGGTGGCAGATGCCGTTTAAACCCTTGATCACAGCCGGTGTTGAAAACGTACTCAATACCTTTCTGTATCGCTCGCCCGCGCTCAAAACGGCACGCCAGCGACTGAACGGTAAAGTGCTGCGCGTGGTGGTAAAAGAGTTTTCCACCCCGCTGGTGCTGGTATTTAGCGAGCGTCAGCTCGACGTGCTGGGCGAGTGGGAGGGCGAGGCTGACTGCTCTGTTATCACCCATATGAGTACGCTGCCTAAACTGCGCGATCGCCAGCAGCTCACCGCCCTGATCCGTAGCGGTGAGCTGGAAGTCGAAGGCGATATCCAGGTGGTACAAAACTTCGTTTCGCTGGCTGACCTGGCGGAATTTGAACCGGCAGAACTGCTGGCTCCCTGGACGGGCGATATTGCCGCAGAGGGGATCAGTAAAGTGCTGCGCGGCGGCGCCTCATTGCTGAAAAAAGGTTTTCAGCGTCAGCAGCGCTATGCTGCGGAGGTGCTTACCGAAGAGTGGCGCATGGCTCCCGGGCCGCTGGAAGCAGCATGGTTTGCAGAAGAAACCGCAGCGGTTGAACGTTCGGTTGATGCACTGACTAAAAGGCTTGAAAAGCTGGAGGGCAAATGACGCCAGGTGAAATTCGGCGCCTCTATTTTATCATCCGCACCTTTTTGAGCTACGGGCTCGATGAGTTGATCCCTCGAATGCGTATTACCTTGCCGCTGCGCCTCTGGCGGCAAACGCTATTCTGGATGCCAAATCGCCATAAAGACAAGCTGCTCGGTGAGCGGCTGCGGCTGGCGTTGCAGGAGCTGGGTCCGGTCTGGATCAAGTTCGGCCAGATGCTCTCGACCCGCCGCGATCTCTTCCCTCCCCAGATTGCCGATCAGCTGGCTCTGCTGCAGGATAAAGTCGCCCCGTTCGATGGCCGGCTGGCAAAGCGGCAGATCGAAAAGGCGATGGGTGATATCCCGGTAGAAAGCTGGTTCGATGACTTCGACATCCAACCGCTGGCTTCGGCCTCTATCGCCCAGGTTCACACCGCGCGGCTGAAAGAGAACGGCAAAGAGGTGGTCATCAAGGTGATCCGCCCGGATATTCTGCCGATCATCAGAGCCGACATGAGACTCATCTACCGTCTGGCTCGCTGGGTGCCGCGTCTGTTGCCTGATGGCCGTCGCCTGCGTCCGATGGAAGTGGTGCGTGAATATGAAAAGACGCTGATTGATGAGCTGAATCTGCTGCGTGAATCGGCGAACGCGATTCAGCTGCGCCGCAATTTTGAAAACAGCCCGATGCTGTATGTGCCGGAGGTCTACTCCGACTATTGCAGCCAGGACATGATGGTGATGGAGCGCATCTACGGCATCCCGGTATCGGACGTCGCGACCCTCGAAAAGCAGGGCACCAACATGAAGCTGCTGGCCGAGCGTGGCGTACAGGTCTTCTTTACCCAGGTGTTCCGCGACAGCTTCTTCCATGCCGATATGCACCCGGGCAATATCTTTGTTAGCTACGAGCACCCAGAAGATCCGCAATACATCGGCATTGACTGCGGTATCGTCGGCTCGCTGAACAAAGAAGATAAGCGCTATCTGGCCGAGAACTTTATCGCCTTCTTTAACCGCGATTACCGCAAAGTGGCTGAACTGCACGTCGACTCCGGTTGGGTTCCACCGGACACCAACGTCGAAGAGTTTGAGTTCGCCATTCGTACGGTTTGCGAGCCCATTTTCGAGAAACCGCTGGCGGAGATCTCGTTTGGCCATGTGCTGCTGAACCTGTTCAATACCGCCCGTCGCTTCAATATGGAAGTGCAGCCGCAATTAGTTTTACTGCAGAAAACATTACTTTACGTTGAAGGGGTGGGGCGGCAACTCTATCCTCAGTTAGACTTATGGAAAACGGCAAAACCGTTCCTTGAGTCCTGGATCAAAGACCAGGTTGGGCTGCCTGCCCTGGTCCGCTCCCTGAAAGAGAAAGCACCTTTCTGGATCGAAAAAATGCCCGAACTGCCGGAACTGGTGTACGACAGTTTGCGTCAGAGCAAAAACTTGCAACATAGCGTAGATAAAATCGCTCGTGAGCTGCAAACCAATCATGTGCGTCAGGGCCAGTCCCGGTATCTGTTTGGTATAGGCGCCACGCTGTTGTTAAGCGGCACGCTATTGCTAATCAACCGTCCTGACTGGGAGTTGATGCCCGCCTGGCTGATGGCCGGTGGAGTGGTGGTCTGGCTGGCAGGATGGCGTAAAACACGCTGAATTGCATCGCTATCGCAGGGCCGCATAACGTATAATGCGGCCTGATTAATTTATCATCTACAACTGAGGAAGAAGTATGGGTGGTATCAGTATCTGGCAATTGGTGATTATTGCCGTCATCGTCGTGCTGCTTTTCGGTACCAAAAAACTGGGTTCTATCGGTTCCGATCTTGGCGCCTCCATCAAAGGCTTCAAGAAAGCGATCAAAGACGATGACGAGAAGCAGGACAAATCCAGCCAGGACGCGGATTTCACTGCTAAATCTATCGCCGATAAACCAGACGACGTCAAAAAGGAAAATGCTAAACGCCACGATAACGAGCAGGTGTAATCCGTGTTTGATATTGGTTTTAGCGAACTGCTGCTGGTATTCGTGATTGGCCTCATTGTACTGGGGCCACAGCGTTTGCCGGTGGCAGTAAAAACAATTGCAGGCTGGGTGCGGGCGCTACGTTCGCTTGCGACAACGGTTCAAAACGAGCTGGCGCAGGAGCTTAAGCTGCAGGAGTTTCAGGACAGCCTGAAAAAAGTGGAGAAGGCGAGCATGGAAAACCTGACGCCGGAACTCAAAGCCTCCATGGATGAACTGCGCGAAGCGGCGGAATCCATGAAGCGCTCCTACAGCGTTAACGACCCGGAAAAAGCGAGTGATGAAGCCAACACCATTCGCAACCCGCTGGTCAAAGATAACGAAGCGCAGCACGAAGGCGTGACGCCTGCTACCGCAGAACACCAGGCCAGTGCGCCCGAACAGACGCCTTCAGAGCCGGTGATCAAAAATTCAGAACCGACGCCAGCGTCCGCAGAGAAGAAGCCTGCCCCCGTCGCTGATGCGTCCCCCTCGTCGAGTGATAAAGCGTAAATATGGCAGTAGATGAAACTCAACCGCTGATTACGCACCTGATCGAGCTGCGTAAGCGCCTGCTGAACTGCATTATTGCGGTCTTCCTCATTTTTATAGGCCTGGTCTATTTCGCCAACGACATCTATCAGGTGGTCTCTGCGCCGCTGATTAAACAGATGCCGCTGGGCGCAACCATGATTGCGACCGATGTCGCGTCGCCCTTCTTCACGCCGATTAAGCTGACCTTCTGGGTGTCGCTGATTGCTTCTGCCCCGGTGATCCTTTACCAGGTCTGGGCCTTTATTGCCCCTGCGCTGTATAAGCATGAACGCCGTCTGGTGATCCCGCTGCTGGTCTCCAGCTCGCTGCTGTTTTATATCGGCATGGCCTTCGCCTACTTCGTGGTTTTCCCCCTGGCCTTTGGCTTCCTGGCAAACACCGCGCCGGTAGGGGTCCAGGTCTCGACGGACATTGCCAGTTATCTGAGCTTTGTGATGGCGCTGTTTATGGCCTTCGGCGTGGCGTTTGAGGTGCCGGTTGCCATCGTGCTGCTCTGCTGGGTGGGGATCACCACGCCGGAAGACTTGCGTAAAAAGCGTCCGTACATTCTGGTGGGTGCCTTCGTCATTGGCATGATGCTAACGCCGCCGGATGTCTTCTCGCAAACCCTGCTGGCAATCCCGATGTATTGCCTGTTTGAGGTCGGCGTCTTCTTCTCGCGCTTCTATATTGGAAAGCGACGTGAAGATCACGAGGAAGAGTCAGAAGAATAAAACCAACCGCCCGCCAGGGCGGTTGTCATATGGGAGCGAGTATGTTTGATATCGGTCTTAACCTGACCAGTCCCCAGTTTGCCCAGGATCGCGATGAGGTCGTTGCCAGGGCCTTCGCTGCCGGGGTAAAGGGCTTACTGCTGACGGGCACCAACCTGGATGAAAGTGAGCAGGCGCAGCAGCTGGCGCAACGTTACGATCGCTGCTGGTCAACGGCAGGCGTTCATCCTCACGACAGCAGCCAGTGGACGACAGAGAGCGCAGATACGCTGCGGGCGTTAGCCGCCTCGCCTGAGGTGGTGGCAATCGGAGAGTGTGGCCTCGACTTTAATCGCAACTTCTCCACCCCCACCGAGCAGGAGCATGCCTTTAGCGCCCAGCTTGCACTGGCCGCGGAGCTGGGTATGCCGGTATTTATGCACTGCCGTGACGCTCACGAACGCTTTCTGGCGTTGCTGGAACCTTGGCTGGATAAACTGCCCGGCGCGGTGCTGCACTGTTTTACCGGCACGCGTGAGGAGGCGATAGCTTGTCTGGATCGTGGCTTATATCTGGGGATCACCGGCTGGGTCTGCGATGAACGGCGCGGGCTGGCGCTGCGTGAACTGTTGCCGGTTATTCCTGCCGAGCGCCTGCTGATTGAGACCGATGCGCCGTACCTGCTGCCGCGCGATCTCAGCCCTAAACCGGCCTCACGGCGTAATGAGCCAGCCTTGCTGGGCCATATTCTTGAGCGGGTGGCCCACTGGCGCGGCGAAGAGACGCAGTGGCTGGCTGCGCAGACGGATGACAACGTGCGTCGTCTGTTTGGCGTCGACTTTTAAACTTTGCGGAAACTGGTGTTTTTCACGCTCTGCTTCACTTCTTTATTCAGCAAGTTCAGCAGCAGCATGGAGCGGGCTTCCCCATCCGGCTCAGCGAAAATCGCTACCAACCCTTCGAACGCCCCTTCGGTGATCACCACATCATCGCCGGAGAAGGGCGTATCAGGATCGGTCATGCCTTCTGGCTGTTTATAAACCGAGAGCTGGTGGATGACGGAAGAGGGCACCGTGGCCGGATGAACGCCAAAGCGCACGAAGTGGCTGACGCCGCGCGTCGCATTGATGGTGGTGGTGTGGATCACTTCAGGGTCGAATTCAACAAACAGATAGTTAGGGAACAGCGGCTCGCTGACGGTTGTACGTTTACCGCGAACCATTTTTTCCAGCGTGATCACAGGCGTCAGACAGTTCACTGCCTGGCGTTCCAGATGTTCCTGAGCACGCTGAAGTTGCCCACGCTTGCAATACAGTAAATACCAGGCCCGCATAATGACTCTTTTCCGCTTGTTATGCCGGCAAGCATATCAAAACCCTGGCGGGATCGCTAAGCTGATTATAATGGCAGTACGCAGAAGAAGCCGTGAATCTTCACGCTAATTTAACAAAAATACAGCATCACGCAGTCTTACGCCGTATAATGAACCGCATACAGAGAGAGCTTGACTAACTGCATGAAATACAACGATCTACGCGACTTCCTGGAACTGCTGGAAAAGCAGGGCGAACTCAAACGTATTACCCTGCCTGTCGATCCTTATCTGGAGATGACAGAGATTGCCGACCGCACCCTGCGTGCCGGTGGGCCCGCGCTGCTGTTTGAAAATCCGAAAGGCTACACCATGCCGGTGCTCTGTAACCTGTTTGGCACACCCAGGCGTGTGGCGATGGGGATGGGGCAGGAAGATGTCAGCGCGTTGCGTGAAGTAGGTAAGCTGCTGGCTTTTCTGAAAGAGCCTGAGCCACCAAAAGGTTTTCGCGATCTCTTTGATAAGCTGCCGCAGTTTAAGCAGGTGTTGAACATGCCGACCAAACGGCTGCGTGGTGCCCCCTGCCAGCAGAAAATCGTGGAAGGCGATGCGGTCGATCTGACCCGAATTCCCATCATGCAGTGCTGGCCAGAAGACGCCGCCCCGCTGATCACCTGGGGCCTGACCGTAACGCGCGGGCCGCACAAAGAGCGCCAGAATCTTGGGATCTACCGTCAGCAGCTGATCGGTAAAAACAAACTCATTATGCGCTGGCTGTCGCACCGCGGCGGCGCGCTTGATTTCCAGGAGTGGTGTGCTGCGCATCCGGGCGAACGCTTCCCGGTCTCCGTGGCGCTGGGTGCCGATCCGGCCACTATACTCGGCGCAGTGACGCCGGTGCCCGACACGCTGTCGGAATATGCCTTTGCCGGGTTACTGCGTGGCACCAAAACCGAAGTGGTGAAGTGCGTTTCTAACGATCTGGAAGTGCCCGCCAGCGCTGAAATCGTCCTCGAAGGCTACATCGAATCTGGAGAGATGGCCCCGGAAGGGCCGTATGGCGACCACACCGGCTATTACAATGAAATAGACAACTTCCCGGTATTTACCGTAACGCACATTACCCAGCGGGAAGATGCGATTTACCACTCCACTTATACCGGCCGTCCACCAGATGAACCTGCCGTACTGGGCGTGGCGCTCAACGAAGTGTTTGTGCCTATTCTGCAAAAACAGTTCCCGGAGATCGTTGATTTCTATCTGCCGCCGGAAGGGTGCTCTTATCGCCTGGCGGTAGTAACCATTAAGAAGCAGTATGCGGGTCACGCTAAACGGGTGATGATGGGCGTATGGTCTTTCCTGCGCCAGTTTATGTATACCAAGTTTGTGATCGTTTGCGATGATGACGTCAACGCCCGAGACTGGAATGACGTAATCTGGGCCATTACCACCCGTATGGATCCGGCACGCGATACCGTGTTAGTCGAAAACACGCCAATTGATTACCTGGATTTTGCCTCGCCGGTTTCCGGTCTTGGCTCAAAAATGGGACTGGATGCCACCAATAAATGGCCCGGCGAAACCCAACGTGAATGGGGTCGACCGATCAAAAAGGATCCTGAGGTGACTGCGCGAATTGACGCGATCTGGGATGAACTGGCCATAATGAATAACGGTAAAGACGCCTGAAGGCGCCCGTTATGCCCTATAGACTTCCCGACAGAGAGAGCGAATGACAACCTTAAGCTGTAAAGTGACCTCGGTAGACGCTATCACCGACACTGTATATCGCGTCCGTTTAGTACCTGAATCGGCGTTCTCCTTCCGCGCTGGCCAGTATTTGATGGTGGTGATGGATGAACGGGATAAGCGCCCTTTCTCAATGGCCTCCACGCCGGATGAGCAAGAGTTTATCGAGCTGCACATTGGGGCGTCGGAGCTCAACCTGTATGCGATGGCGGTGATGGATCGCATTCTGAAAGAGAACGTGATTGAAGTTGATATGCCTCACGGGGAAGCCTGGCTGCGCGATGACGAAGAGCGTCCACTGATCCTGATTGCCGGCGGCACCGGTTTCTCCTACGCGCGCTCTATTCTGCTGACGGCGCTGGCGCGTAATCCGGACCGGGATATCACCATCTACTGGGGTGGCCGCGAGTCGAAGCACCTTTACGATCTGTCCGAGCTGGAAGCGCTGAGCGTGACCCATCCAAACCTGCGCGTTGAGCCGGTGGTGGAGCAGCCGGAAGAGGGATGGCGCGGCCGCAGCGGCACCGTGTTAACGGCGGTACTGCAGGATCATGGCACCCTGGTAAATCACGATATCTATATTGCCGGTCGTTTCGAAATGGCGAAAATTGCCCGTGACCTGTTCTGCAACGAGCGTGGCGCGCGTGAAGATCGTCTGTTTGGCGACGCATTTGCCTTTATTTGAGACGAAAAAAACCCGCCCCTGACAGGCGGGAAAACGGCAACTAAAACTTTCCCCGTCATCATTCACGCTGCCTCTTTGTTGGCTGCCTTTGCTCACCCCGGTCACATAGTTAACTATGCTCCCGGGGATTCGCGCAGTTGCCGCCGCGATGCAACGCGAATGATTTAGGGGAATATTCTTCGATTACACCCTCTCAAACACCGTCGCGATCCCCTGACCCAGGCCGATACACATGGTCGCCAGACCAAACTGAGCATCTTTACGTTCCATCAGGTTAATCAGCGTGGTGCTGATACGCGCCCCGGAACAGCCCAGCGGGTGACCCAGCGCAATGGCGCCGCCGTTGAGGTTAATCTTCTCGTCGATCTGATCCATCAGGCCCAGATCCTTAATGCACGGCAGGATCTGCGCGGCGAAGGCTTCGTTCATCTCGAACACGTCGATATCGCTGGTGGAAAGCCCGGCTTTTTTCAGCGCCAGCTTTGAGGCCGGTACCGGGCCGTAACCCATAATCGATGGATCGCAGCCCACGACCGCCATCGAGCGGATACGGGCGCGCGGCGTCAGACCCAGCTCGCGGGCGCGGCTTTCGCTCATGACCAGCATGGCGGCAGCACCATCGGAGAGGGCGGAAGAGCTGCCCGCCGTCACGGTGCCGGTCACCGGATCAAAGGCCGGTTTCAGCGTGGAGAGCGCTTCAACGGTGGTTTCCGGACGGATCACTTCGTCGAAGTAGAACTGTTTCAGCACGCCATCGGCATCGTGGCCGCCCGTCGGCAGGATCTCATTTTTGAAGGCGCCGGACTGCGTCGCGGCCCAGGCACGGGCGTGCGAGCGGGCGGCAAAGCTGTCCTGCATTTCACGGCTGATGCCGTGCAGACGGGAGAGCATCTCTGCCGTCAGCCCCATCATGCCCGCGGCTTTCGCCACGGTACGGCTCATGCCGGGATGAAAATCGACGCCGTGGCTCATCGGCACGTGGCCCATGTGTTCCACGCCGCCAATCATGCACACCTGCGCGTCGCCGGTCATGATCATGCGTGCCGCATCGTGCAGGGCCTGCATCGACGAACCGCACAGGCGGTTGACGGTGACAGCCGGTACTGAGTGCGGGATTTCCGCCAGCAGCGCGGCGTTACGGGCAATGTTAAAACCCTGCTCCAGGGTCTGCTGTACGCAGCCCCAGTAGATATCGTCTAGCGCGGTGGCTTCCAGCGCCGGGTTGCGCGCCAGCAGGCTACGCATTAAATGTGCGGAGAGATCTTCCGCGCGCACGTTACGAAATGCGCCGCCCTTCGAACGGCCCATCGGGGTGCGAATTGCATCGACAATGACAACCTGTTCCATTGTGACTCCTTAAGCCGTTTTGATTGCGCCAACCGGACGGGCAGGCTCAACCGGGGGATAGTACGCTTCGTTGTGACGCGCTTTGGCACGCAGACCTTCCGGGGCGTGATACAGCGGGCCGAGATGCTCGTACTGTTGCGTCATATCCAGATAGCGGGCGCTGCCGAGCGTATCCAGCCAGCGGAACGCGCCGCCGTGGAACGGAGGGAAGCCCAGGCCGTACACCAGCGCCATATCGGCTTCCGCCGGGCTGGCGATAATGCCCTCTTCGAGACAGCGCACCACTTCATTGACCATCGGGATCATCATGCGGGCAATGATCTCTTCGTCGCTGAAATCGCGCTTCGCCTGGCTGACATCTGCCAGCAGGCTGTCCACGGTGGCATCTTCCTCTTTCTTCGGTTTGCCCTTGCTGTCTTCTTTATAACGCCAGAAGCCGAGGCCGTTTTTCTGACCGTAGCGATTCGATTCAAAGAGTGCGTCGATGGCGTCGCGGTAATCTTTCTGCATCCGCGCCGGGAAACCAGCCGCCATCACCGCCTGGGCGTGATGGGCGGTATCAATGCCGACCACATCCAGCAGATAGGCCGGGCCCATTGGCCAGCCAAACTGTTTTTCCATCACTTTGTCGATCTTGCGGAAATCCGCCCCGTCGCGCAGCAGCTGGCTGAAACCGGCAAAGTAGGGGAACAGCACGCGGTTGACGAAGAAGCCCGGGCAGTCATTCACCACAATCGGGGTTTTGCCCATCTTGCTGGCCCACGCCACCACTTTGGCGATCGTTTCATCGGAGGTCTTTTCTCCGCGAATCACTTCAACCAGCGGCATACGGTGCACCGGGTTAAAGAAGTGCATACCGCAGAAGTTTTCCGGGCGCTTCAGCACGCTGGCCAGTTCGCTGATTGGTATGGTAGAGGTGTTGGATGCCAGCACAGTCTCCGGGCGAACCTTCTCTTCTGTTTCCGCCAGCACCGCTTTTTTCACTTTCGGGTTTTCAACTACCGCTTCGACGACCACATCCACGCGATCGAAACCGCTGTATTCCAGCGTCGGATGAATAGTAGAGATCACCCCGGAGAGCTTCAGACCGTCGATCTTGCCGCGCTCCAGCTGTTTGTTCAGCAGCTTGGCCGCTTCCGTCATGCCCAGCGTCAGGGATTTGTCGTTGATATCTTTCATGACAACCGGCACGCCTTTCCATGCCGACTGATACGCAATACCGCCGCCCATAATGCCCGCACCCAGCACCGCAGCCTGTTTTGGCGTCTCGACATGTTTGGTCAGCTGCTTCGCTTTGCCCTTCACGAACTGATCGTTGAGGAAAATACCCACCAGGGCACGCGCTTCGTTGGTGTGAGCCAGCGGAACGAAACTTTGGTTTTCTAATTTCAGTGCTTCGTCACGGCCCAGACGTGCGGCGGCTTCGATGGTTTTCACCGCGGTGATGGGCGCCGGATAGTGTTTACCCGCCGTCTGCATCACCATGCCTTTAGCGATGGTGAAGCTCATGGTGGCTTCAATTTTACTTAAGTGCAGCGGCTCCAGTTTCGGCTGGCGTTTTGCTTTCCAGTCGAGATCGCCGTTAATCGCCTGGCGCAGTATCGCCAGTGCCCCTTCATGAAGTTTTTCCGGCTTAACGACGCCATCCACCAGACCGAGTTTTAATGCCTGATCGGCACTGACATCTTTACCCGCGGCAATAATTTCCAGGGCGCTATCGGCACCCAGCAGGCGCGGCAGACGTACCGAGCCGCCAAAGCCCGGCATGATGCCCAGCTTCGTTTCAGGCAGACCAATGCGCAGATCCGGCGTCGCCAGACGATAATCGGTCGCCAGCACGCATTCACAGCCGCCACCCAGCGCATAGCCATTAACCGCAGAAAGGGTCGGAACCGGCAGATCTTCCAGACGGTTAAAGACGCTGTTGGCGAAATGGAGCCACTGGCTCAGCTGCTCCTGTGGTACCAGGAACAGCGAGAGGAATTCGGTGATGTCTGCGCCGACAATAAATGCCGCTTTTTCGGAACGCAGCAGCAGACCTTTTAAATCGGTTTGTTTTTCAAGAACGTCCAGCGCCTGGCCAAGGCTGGCCACGGTTGCGGTATCAAGCTTGTTCACTGAGCCGGGGGCGTCGAACACCAGTTCGGCAATGCCACCTTCCAGCCAGTCTACGTACAGGGTGTCGCCTTTGTAGAGCATGTCAGTCTCCTGAATCCAGCAATTGGATCTGGTCATACCAGATGAAACGGAGTGTGGGTTTTGTGTTAATGAAATGCAAATTAGTCATTAAATAATTGTAGGTCTGATCACGCTCGGCGAAGATCTCGCAGCTTTTCTGAGGTGTGCTAAGATGCGGGGACTTGAGGTCAAAACGAAAGGAATAATGATGGACTCACTGGCCGCGCTCTACAAAAATCATATTGTTACGTTACAGGAACGTACACGCGACGTACTGGCTCGCTTTAAGCTGGATGCGTTGCTCATCCACTCCGGCGAACTGTTTAATGTCTTCCTTGACGATCATGCTTATCCCTTCAAGGTGAATCCGCAATTTAAAGCCTGGGTGCCGGTAACGCAGGTTCCCAATTGCTGGTTGCTGGTGGATGGTGTGAACAAGCCGAAACTCTGGTTCTATCTGCCAGTGGATTACTGGCACAACGTGGAGCCGCTGCCGACCTCATTCTGGACGGACGAGGTAGAGGTGATTGCCCTGCCGAAAGCGGACGGTATTAGCAGCCAGTTACCCGCGGCTCGCGGTAACATTGCCTATATTGGCCCGGTGCCTGAACGGGCACTTGCCATGGAGATCACAGCGGAAAACGTCAATCCGAAAGGGGTGATCGACTATCTGCACTATTACCGCTCATATAAGACCGATTATGAACTGGCGTGTATGCGTGAAGCGCAAAAAACCGCGGTTAACGGCCATCGTGCGGCACATGAAGCGTTCCTGTCCGGCATGAGCGAGTTCGATATTAACCAGGCTTACCTGACGGCGACCGGCCATCGTGATACCGATGTGCCTTACAGCAACATCGTGGCGCTGAACGAACATGCGGCGGTGCTGCATTACACCAAACTCGATCACCGCGCGCCGTCCGAAATGCGCAGCTTCCTGCTGGATGCCGGGGCGGAATATAACGGTTATGCCGCTGACCTGACCCGTACCTGGGCCGGAAACAGCGACACCGAGTTCGCTGCGCTTATCAAAGACGTGAATGATGAACAGCTTGCCCTGATCGCCACCATGAAGGCGGGCGTGAGCTACGTGGAGTACCACATCCAGTTCCATCAGCGCATTGCGAAACTGCTGCGTAAGTACCAGATCGTCAGCGATATGAGCGAAGAGGCGATGGTGGAAAACGACCTGACCGGGCCCTTTATGCCGCACGGTATCGGCCATCCGCTGGGTCTGCAGGTCCACGATACGGCGGGCTTTATGCAGGATGATACCGGTACGCACCTGGCGGCGCCGTCTAAATATCCCTACCTGCGCTGCACCCGTATTCTGCAACCGCGCATGGTGCTGACCATCGAGCCGGGCATCTACTTTATAGAGTCGCTGCTGGCGCCGTGGCGTGAAGGGCAGTTCAGCAAACACTTCAACTGGCAGAAAATCGAAGCGCTGAAGCCGTTTGGTGGGATCCGTATCGAAGATAACGTGGTGATCCACGAGAACGGTACTGAAAACATGACGCGAGATCTGAAGCTGGCGTAATGGAAAGCTGGCTCATACCGGCAGCGCCGGTCACCTTTACGGAAGAGATCAAGAAAAGCCGTTTCATCACGCTGTTGGCGCATACCGACGGCGTGGAGGCGGCGAAGGCGTTTGTAGAGTCAGTAAGAGCGGAGCATCCCGACGCCCGCCACCATTGCGTGGCGTGGGTGGCCGGGCCGCCTGACGACTCGCAAAAGCTCGGGTTCTCGGATGATGGTGAACCGGCGGGCACGGCGGGCAAACCTATGCTCTCTCAGCTCATGGGCAGCGGCGTTGGCGAAATCACCGCCGTCGTGGTGCGATACTACGGCGGCGTGTTACTGGGAACGGGTGGGCTGGTCAAGGCCTATGGCGGCGGCGTCCAGCAGGCGCTTAATCAGCTGACGACTATCCGCAAAACGCCACTTACCGAATATACTTTATTGTGCGATTACGCCCAGTTATCCGGCATCGAGGCCTTGCTGAAGCAGTATCAGGGCCTGATCGTACACAGTGACTACCAGGCGATGGTGCACTTGCGGGTGGCATTACCCCAGGCGGCGCTTCCGGCATTCTCAGCAAAACTGGCTGATTTTAGTCGTGGTTCGTTGCAATTGCGGCCGATTGAAGAATAATCCCCACCCTACTTATTGAATACCAAAGGAAGCGGCAGAGATGCATTTTCGTGCCATAACCCGAATTGTTGGATTGCTGGTCATACTTTTCTCCGGGACGATGATCCTTCCGGGACTGGTAGCGCTTATTTATCGGGATGGTGCGGGCCGCGCCTTTACGCAGACCTTTTTCGTCGCGCTGATGATTGGCTCCCTGCTGTGGTGGCCTAACCGCCGTCAGAAAGGAGAGCTGAAATCCCGGGAAGGCTTCCTGATCGTGGTGCTGTTCTGGACCGTGCTGGGCAGCGTGGGGGCATTACCCTTCATCTTCTCGGAACAACCCAACCTGACGATCACCGATGCCTTCTTCGAATCCTTTTCGGGGCTGACCACCACCGGAGCCACCACGCTGGTGGGGCTGGACTCATTACCTCATGCCATCCTTTTTTACCGACAGATGCTGCAATGGTTTGGCGGTATGGGGATCATCGTATTAGCCGTAGCTATCCTGCCAATATTGGGCGTCGGGGGGATGCAGCTCTACCGTGCCGAAATGCCGGGGCCGCTGAAAGATAATAAAATGCGCCCGCGTATTGCCGAGACGGCCAAAACGTTATGGCTGATCTATGTTCTGCTGACGGTCGCCTGTGCGCTGGCGCTGTGGTTCGCCGGGATGCCAGCCTTTGATGCCATTGGCCATAGTTTTGCCACCATCGCCATTGGTGGGTTCTCAACCCATGATGCCAGCGTCGGCTATTTTGATAGCCCTACAATCAACACCATCATTGCTATCTTCCTGCTTATCTCCGGCTGTAACTACGGCCTGCACTTCTCGCTGTTAAGCGGCCGTAACCTGAAGGTGTACTGGCGCGACCCGGAGTTCCGCATGTTCATTGGCGTGCAACTGACGCTGGTGGCTATCTGTACCCTGGTGCTGTGGCTACACGATGTCTATGACTCGGCGGTCACCACCCTTAATCAGGCTTTCTTCCAGGTGGTATCGATGGCGACCACCGCAGGGTTCACCACCGACAGTATCGCGCGCTGGCCGCTCTTCCTGCCTGTGCTGCTGCTCTGTTCGGCCTTTATCGGCGGCTGTGCCGGTTCGACGGGCGGTGGCCTGAAGGTGATCCGCATTCTGCTGCTCTTTAAACAGGGGAACCGCGAGCTTAAGCGTCTGGTACACCCGAATGCGGTTTACAGCATCAAACTGGGCAACCGCGCACTGCCGGAGCGTATTCTGGAGGCGGTGTGGGGCTTCTTCTCTGCCTACGCGCTGGTCTTTATCGTCAGCATGCTGGCGATCATCGCGACGGGCGTGGATGACTTTTCGGCGTTTGCCTCCGTGGTCGCCACACTGAACAACCTGGGGCCGGGCCTTGGCGTGGTCGCAGACAACTTTGCCAGTATGAACCCAACCGCGAAGTGGATCCTGATTGCCAATATGCTGTTCGGGCGTCTTGAGGTCTTTACGCTGTTGGTTCTCCTGACACCAACATTCTGGCGCGAATAAGGGAGCCGTTTGTGAAAACATTAATTCTATTTTCAACGCGCGACGGGCAGACGCGGGAGATTGCCGCTTTTCTGGCTTCTGAGTTAAAAGAGCAGGGTATCTATGCGAATGTCGTCAATCTGAACCGCACAGAAGAGATTGCGTGGCAGGAGTATGACCGCGTGGTGATTGGCGCCTCGATTCGTTACGGTCATTTCCATCCTGCGGTGGATCGCTTCGTGAAAAAGCATACGGCAATGCTGAATAGCCTGCCTGGCGCTTTCTACTCTGTGAATCTGGTGGCGCGTAAAGCGGAAAAGCGCACGCCGCAAACCAACAGCTACACGCGCAAGTTTTTACTGAACTCACCCTGGAAGCCAACTGCCTGTGCCGTCTTTGCGGGTGCGCTGCGTTATCCGCGCTACCGCTGGTACGATCGCTTTATGATCCGCCTTATTATGAAGATGACAGGCGGCGAAACGGATACCCGTAAAGAGGTGGTCTATACCGACTGGTCCCAGGTCTCCAGTTTCGCCCGGGAAATTGCGCAATTAACCCGCAATTCGCGGCATTAATAGTCGCAAAGGTCGAAAAGTAAGCGAACGGAAAACTTTTTAAGATTTCTGCTTGTCACCGTCAGATAACTCCCTATAATGCGCCACCACTGACACGGAACAACGGCAAACACGCCGCCGGGTCAGCGGGGTTCGGTAAGAACCTCACGGAGAAAAGCGAAAATAATCGCTTGACTCTGAGGC
>NZ_JBBCPK010000007.1:0-85680 GCF_037150775.1 Leclercia sp. M50 | reverse complement strand
CGCGACGGGCTGAATATCGTGGATGCGGATAAAGCCGAGCTGATCGGGCGTCATGCCGTTTAGCTGCAGCGGGATGTCAACATCGCTGGGGGCCAGCACACTGGCCGGAGCATTAATGAGCTGGGTCTGAACGTTCAGCTCCTGGAAGCTGTCGGTCGTGCCCTGAATCTGGCCCCACTCTACGGTGGCGCTAAATGCCGGCAGCGGATCGTTGGATTCGCCCTGGATGCGCAGCGTGGCCCGGGTGCCATCGGCATTAGGCGCAACATTCATCAGCGACATACGCAGCGTGCCGATCTGGCTGTTCAGCCGGGCAGGGGTGTTTGACCCTGGCAGCAGATAGACGCCGCTGGTCGATTTGGCGTTCAGCGCATTCTGCTGGGTGATTTTGACGGTTTCCTGGTTCAGCTTGTTCATGGTTGTGTTCAGCGAACTGATGCTCTGGTTCATCTGACGAACTTCGCTTTGCTGCGCGCAGGCGCTAAGGCTAAAGAGGCTTCCCACCAGCAGGATCCTCAGGTAACGTCTTGTCATGGCACTTATTTCCCTGAAATATCGGATTCTGCTAAGGGTAGTCAACGACGCAGGCGTTCGTATAGATCCTTTATCTCAAAAACGCTCCTTCTTTGTTGTGGAGCCAGTTCGGGGTAAAATAGAGTTCAGTTAACCCGATAGTCAGGACACCGTATGCATTGCCCATTCTGTCTCGCCGTGGATACCAAAGTAATCGACTCCCGACTCGTGGGAGAGGGCTCGTCCGTGCGCCGCCGTCGGCAGTGCCTGGTGTGTAACGAACGTTTCACGACTTTTGAAGTGGCTGAGCTGGTGATGCCGCGTGTGGTGAAAAGTAACGACATCCGCGAACCGTTCAACGAAGAAAAACTGCGCAGCGGGATGCTCAAGGCACTGGAAAAACGGCCAGTGAGCGCAGACGACGTTGAAATGGCGCTTAATCACATCAAAACCCAGCTGCGCGCCACCGGCGAACGCGAAGTGCCAAGTAAAATGATCGGTAACCTGGTGATGGAGCAGCTCAAAAAGCTCGATAAAGTTGCCTATATCCGCTTTGCTTCCGTGTATCGCAGTTTCGAAGATATCAAAGAGTTCGGCGAAGAGATCGCCCGCCTACAGGATTAAACCCATGCTGGATGAGATTTACATGGCGCGAGCGCTCAAGCTGGCGCAACGCGGGCGTTTTACCACCCATCCCAATCCAAATGTCGGCTGCGTCATTGTGAAGGATGGCGAGATCGTCGGGGAGGGTTTTCACTACCGTGCCGGGGAGCCCCATGCCGAAGTCCATGCCCTGCGCATGGCCGGCGAGAAGGCGCGGGGCGCAACCGCCTACGTCACGCTGGAGCCTTGTAGCCATCATGGCCGAACCCCGCCCTGCTGCGATGCCCTGATTGCCGCTGGCGTTTCACGGGTTGTGGCGGCGATGCAGGACCCTAATCCGCAGGTAGCCGGGCGCGGTCTGTACCGCCTTCAGGAGGCTGGGATTGAGGTCAGCCACGGCCTGATGATGAGTGAAGCCGAACGCCTGAATAAAGGTTTTCTCAAGCGGATGCGGACCGGTTTCCCTTACGTGCAGTTGAAACTTGGCGCGTCGCTGGATGGCCGCACGGCAATGGCCAGCGGTGAAAGCCAGTGGATCACCTCCCCACAGGCAAGGCGCGATGTGCAACGTCTGCGCGCGCAAAGCCATGCTATTCTCACCACGCATGCCACTGTGCTGGCCGACGATCCTGCGCTGACCGTGCGCTGGGATGAGCTAAACGCGGATACTCAGGCACTCTACCCGCAAGAGAATTTACGCCAGCCGCTGCGGATTGTGGTCGATCGGCAGAATCTTGTTACCCCTGAGCACCGCATTGTGCAGCAGCCAGGCGAGACCTGGTTTGCCCGCACCCAGGATGATGACCGTAGCTGGCCGGAAGGCGTGCGCACCATTCTGGTGCCGGAGCATAAAGGACATCTCGATTTAGTGGTGCTGATGATGCTGTTGGGCAAACAGCAGATCAACAGCATCTGGGTCGAAGCTGGCCCGACGCTCGCCGGGGCGCTGTTGCAGGCGGGGCTGGTGGATGAGCTGATCGTCTATCTTGCGCCTAAACTGTTAGGCAACGACGCGCGCGGCCTGTGCGCCTTGCCAGGGCTGGAAAAACTGGCGGATGCACCGGCATTTAGCTTCAGCGAAATACGTCCGGTTGGGCCGGATGTCTGTCTTCACCTGACCACCGCGTAAGGCTTGCCTAAATAGGGAAGCAGTGCGCAAAATATTATGATAAAATCCGCCCCCCTGCGGGGCCACCAAATGAACCCGTTAAGGAAGAGTATGAACATTATTGAAGCAGCCGTTGCTACCCCGGACGCTCGCGTCGCCATCACCATTGCGCGTTTCAACAACTTCATCAACGACAGCCTGCTGGATGGCGCGATTGACGCCCTGAAACGTATCGGCCAGGTGAAAGACGAAAACATTACCGTTGTCTGGGTTCCGGGTGCTTACGAACTGCCACTGGCAGCGGGCGCACTGGCGAAAACCGGCAAATACGATGCGGTAATCGCACTGGGTACGGTGATTCGTGGCGGTACCGCGCACTTTGAATATGTTGCGGGTGGCGCAAGCAACGGTCTGGCGCACGTGGCGCAGGATGCAGAAATTCCTGTCGCGTTCGGCGTACTCACCACTGAAAGTATTGAACAAGCCATCGAACGTGCTGGCACCAAAGCCGGTAACAAAGGTGCAGAAGCTGCACTGACCGCGCTTGAAATGATCAATGTATTGAAAGCCATCAAGGCCTGATTTTTTTGTAAGGGGAATTCCGTGAAACCTGCTGCTCGTCGCCGCGCCCGTGAATGTGCCGTTCAGGCACTTTACTCCTGGCAGTTGTCCCAGAACGACATCGCTGATGTTGAATACCAGTTCCTGGCGGAACAAGACGTCAAAGACGTTGACGTCGTGTACTTCCGTGAACTGCTGTCGGGAGTGGCGACTAATAGCGCGTATCTCGACGGTCTGATGAAGCCGTACCTCTCCCGTCTGCTCGAAGAGCTGGGTCAGGTTGAAAAAGCGGTGCTGCGTATCGCACTGTTTGAGTTGTCTAAACGTGACGATGTGCCTTACAAAGTGGCCATCAACGAAGCGATCGAACTGGCGAAAACCTTCGGTGCTGAAGACAGCCACAAATTTGTGAATGGCGTGCTGGACAAAGCTGCACCTGCGATCCGTCCCCGTAAAAAGTGATCCGCAAGCCGGAGTGTCGTACTGCCTTTGGGTGGTGCGGGCTCCGGTTTTTTTATTTTCTTTGCTGAGGCATAACGTATGGCATGCGGCGAATTTTCCCTGATTGCCCGTTATTTTGACCGAGTCAGAAGCTCGCGTCGCGATGTGGAAACCGGCATCGGCGACGACTGTGCACTTCTCAATATTCCCGAAAAACAGACGCTGGCGATCAGCACCGACACCCTGGTGTGCGGTAACCATTTCCTGCCGGATATTGATCCTGCCGATCTGGCGTACAAAGCGCTGGCGGTAAACGTGAGCGATCTGGCGGCAATGGGGGCCGATCCGGCGTGGTTAACCCTGGCGCTGACCCTGCCAGAGGTCGATGAAAGCTGGCTCGAGGCCTTCAGCGATGCGCTGTTTGAGCAGCTTAACTACTACGATATGCAGCTGATCGGCGGCGACACGACTGCCGGGCCGCTGTCGATGACCCTGGCGATCCACGGTTACGTACCAGCAGGCCGCGCGCTGAAACGCGCTGGCGCGAAGCCGGGCGACTGGATTTATGTCACCGGTACGCCGGGTGACAGCGCGGCGGGGCTGGCGATTTTGCAGAAGCGCCTGATGGTGGAAAACGCCGATGACGCGGCCTATTTCGTGCAGCGCCATCTGCGCCCGACGCCGCGTATTCTGCACGGTCAGGCGCTGCGCGATCGCGCCAGTTCAGCTATCGATCTCTCCGATGGCCTGATCTCCGATCTCGGCCACATTCTGAAAGCCAGCGGCGTGGGCGCGCGGATCGACCTCGATCACTTCCCGCTCTCTGAGGCGATGCGCAGGCATGTGGAGCCAGAGCAGGCGCTGCGTTGGGCGCTCTCCGGCGGGGAAGATTACGAGCTGTGCTTTACCGTACCCGAGCTGAACCGCGGCACGCTGGATGTGGCGTTAGCCAATCTGGGGGCAGGGTTTACCTGTATCGGCCAGATTATGCCGGAGAGCGAAGGGCTGCAATTTGTGCAGAACGGCGAGCCGGTGACGCTCGACTGGAAAGGTTACGACCACTTCGCATAGTTCTGTGGGGCTTGTATTGCCGGGTGGCGCTGCGCTTACCCGGCCTACAAATGCGTTCACATCTATTTAAACCCCACCACCGGATGCTCCTTGTACGGCGTCTCCAGCTCGGCAATTTGCTCCGGCGTCAGAGTGATGTCCACGGCGTTGATCAGCTCATCCAGCTGCTCTTCCCGCGAGGCACCGATAATCGGTGCGGCTACGCCCCGTTTGCTCAGCACCCATGCCAGTGCCACCTGGGCGCGCGTTACGCCAAGATCCTCGGCAACGCCCGTTAAGCGCTCAGCGATTTGCGCGTTGTTGGCCTCGGTTTCGTCATACAGCGTTTTGCCAAATTCATCGGATACCGAGCGGGCAGTGGTTTCGCCCCACGGACGGGTTAAACGCCCGCGCGCCAACGGACTCCACGGAATCACCGCCACGCCATGCTGGTAGCAGAGGGGCAGCATCTCCCGCTCTTCTTCGCGGTAGATAAGATTGTAGTGATCCTGCATAGTGACGAACGGTGCCCAGCCGTGCTGTTCCTGTAATGCCAGCGCGTCGGCAAACTGCGCGGCATGCATCGACGACGCGCCGATATAGCGCGCCTTACCTGCTCTGACCACGTCATTCAGCGCTTCCAGCGTCTCTTCAATCGGGGTGTTGTAATCCCAGCGGTGGATCTGCAGGAGATCGACATACTCCATATTCAGGCGGCGCAGGCTGTCATCAATGGAGCGCAGGATCTGCGCCCGGGAGAGGCCTTCCGGCAGATCGCCTACCTGATGGTAAACCTTGGTGGCGACCACTACCTCCTCGCGGCGGGCAAAATCGCGCAGCGCCCGGCCAACAATCTCTTCGCTGCTGCCGTCGGAGTAGCTGTTGGCGGTATCAAAGAAGTTAATGCCGCCTTCGAGGGCGTGTTTGATGATCGGACGGCTGCTCTCTTCCGGCAGCGTCCAGGCGTGTTTACCCCGGTCCGGTTCGCCAAAGGTCATGCAGCCCAGGCAAAGACGGGAAACCTTAAGATCCGTTTTTCCTAATGTATTGTATTGCATGGTTCCACTCCTGCTGTTTGCTTAAAACGTACCGTTAAGCATAGCAGGAGCGGAAAGGGGAGGGATTACGCCAGCCAGGCGGCGATGCGCGCTTCGATACCTGCGGCATCCAGGCCGATGTCGGCGCGCGCTTCGTCCTGGGTACCCTGCGGAATAAAGTGATCCGGCAGGCCGAGGTTCAGAACAGGCACAACTTTACGCTTCGCCATCAGCACTTCGTTCACGCCGCTGCCCGCGCCGCCCATAATCGCATTCTCTTCGAGCGTGATCAGCGCTTCGTGCTCAGATGCCATCTCCAGGATCAGCGCCTCATCGAGCGGCTTCACAAAGCGCATATCCACCAGCGTCGCGTTAAGAGATTCCGCCACTTTTGCCGCTTCCGGCATCAGCGTACCGAAATTGAGGATCGCCAGCTTTTCACCGCGACGCTTAACCACGCCTTTACCAATCGGCAGTTTTGCCAGCGGCTCAAGGGTAACGCCAACCGCGTTACCGCGCGGATAACGCACGGCCGTTGGGCCATCCTGATAGTGATAGCCGGTGAACAGCATCTGACGACATTCGTTCTCGTCGCTCGGGGTCATCACTACCATATCCGGGATACAGCGCAAGAAGGAGAGATCGAACGCCCCCTGGTGCGTCTGGCCGTCGGCACCGACAATACCCGCGCGGTCAATGGCAAACAGCACCGGGAGTTTCTGGATCGCGACGTCGTGGATCACCTGATCGTAGGCGCGCTGCAGGAAGGTAGAGTAGATCGCCACCACCGGTTTGTAGCCGCCAATCGCCAGGCCCGCGGCAAAGGTCACCGCATGCTGCTCAGCGATGGCGACATCAAAATACTGGGTCGGGTATTTGCGGGAGAACTCGACCATCCCGGAGCCTTCGCGCATCGCCGGGGTCACGGCCATCAGCTTGCCGTCTTTGGCGGCGGTTTCACACAGCCAGTCACCGAAGATTTTTGAGTAGCTCGGCATGCCGCCGCTGCTTTTTGGCAGGCAGCCGCTGGTCGGATCGAATTTAGGTACCGCGTGGAAGGTGATGGGATCTTTTTCCGCCGGTTCATAGCCACGACCTTTTTTGGTCATGATATGCAGGAATTGCGGGCCTTTCAGGTCACGCATATTTTTCAGGGTGCTGACCAGGCCCAGAACGTCGTGACCATCCACCGGGCCGATGTAGTTAAAGCCCAGCTCTTCAAACAGCGTGCCGGGAACCACCATCCCTTTGATGTGCTCTTCGGTGCGACGCAGCAGCTCTTTAATGGGCGGCACGCCGGAGAGCACTTTTTTGCCGCCTTCACGCAGGGTGGAGTAGAGCTTGCCGGAGAGTAGATTCGCCAGGTGGTTGTTCAGCGCCCCGACGTTTTCAGAAATCGACATCTCGTTGTCGTTGAGGACAACCAGCATGTCTGGCTTGATATCACCCGCGTGATTCATCGCTTCAAAGGCCATCCCGGCGGTGATCGCGCCATCGCCAATGACGCAGACGGTGCGGCGCTGTTTGTTCTCTTTAGCCGCCGCGACCGCTACCCCGATCCCGGCAGAAATCGAGGTGGAGGAGTGGCCGACGCTCAACACGTCGTACTCGCTTTCGCCCCGCCACGGGAACGGATGCAGGCCGCCTTTCTGGCGAATGGTGCCAATTTTATCGCGGCGGCCGGTAAGAATTTTGTGCGGATAAGCCTGATGGCCTACATCCCAGATCAGCTGATCGAACGGGGTGTTGTAGACATAATGCAGCGCCACGGTGAGTTCCACCGTGCCAAGCCCGGAGGCGAAATGGCCGCTGGAGCGGCTTACGCTGTCGAGCAGATAGCGACGCAGCTCGTCGCACAGCTTCGGCAGGCTCTCTTTCGGCAACAGACGTAACTCCTGGGTGGAGTCAACCAACGCCAGTGTCGGGTATTTGGCAATATCAAAACTCATCAGAGACTCATCGTGGTGTTTTCGTTATTTATCACGCTGGATTATATAGTCCGCTAGCGCTTCCAGTGCCGAGGTGTCCAGTGACTGCGCAGCCAGTTGATTCAGCGACTGGCGGGCGTCATCAATCAGGTCCCGGGCTTTTTGTCGGGCTTGCTCAAGGCCCAGAAGGGCGGGATAGGTACTTTTGCCAAGCTGCTGATCGGCACCCTGACGTTTACCCAATGTTGCAGTATCGCCCACGACATCCAGAATGTCATCCTGAACCTGGAACGCTAAACCGATACTCTCTGCGTAGCGATCCAGAATCGGCAGGGCTTCGCGTCCCCGCTCACCCGCGCTCAGCGCCCCCAGACGAACGGCGGCGCGAATCAGTGCCCCGGTCTTGTGACGATGAATGCGCTCCAGCTGTTCCAGATTAACCTGACGGCCTTCTGCCTCCAGATCCAGCGCCTGGCCGCCGCACATACCGGCAACCCCGCTGGCCCTCGCCAGCTCAGAAACCATCGCCAGACGGTCGCGATCCGCCACTTCCACCATCGGTGCATCGCTCAGGATCGAAAACGCCAGCGTTTGCAGGGCATCGCCAGCCAGAATGGCATTCGCTTCGCCAAACTTAATATGGCAGGTCGGTTGGCCGCGGCGCAGATCGTCGTCGTCCATTGCCGGGAGATCGTCATGGATCAGCGAATAGGCATGAACACATTCGACCGCAGCGGCCGGGGCATCCAGCGTATCCAGGCTGATACCGAACATTCTGCCAGTGGCATAGACCAGAAAAGGACGCAGGCGCTTACCGCCTAACAGTGCGCCATAATGCATGGCCTCAACCAGTGGAGTGTTCTGAAAAGGCTGCGGTTCTATAAAACGGCGCAGTGCGTCGTTAGCACGCTCGACACACGCCTGAAGCTGGTTCGAAAAATCCATCTACTCGGCATCCGGGGTGAAGGGAGTGGTGGCTGCGTCTTCGTTATCGGAGAGCAGGATCTGCACGCGCTGTTCCGCCTGTTGCAGCTTTACCTGGCCCTGGCGCGCCAGCTGCACACCGCGTTCGAATTCATTAAGCGCCTCTTCTAACGGCAGGTCGCCGCTTTCCAGACGGGTAACGATTTGCTCCAGTTCACTCAGCGCAGTTTCGAAACTGGCAGGTGCATCGTTTTTCTTCGGCATAGTGAATGTCTGACTCTCAGTTTTTTATCCCTGATATGGTATCGGACTCAGGGTAATTATCAAATAACGCGCAATGTGCACAGGAGGCGCCTGATGGTGGTATACTTGCGCGCCTGGAAGCAGCCTTCGGTTATAGGGGCTGCTGTACTTTTCCATTACAAGCTTAAATGCTTGCCAAAGAAACATTGCCGCCATGAAGTTTATCATTAAATTGTTCCCGGAAATCACCATCAAAAGCCAATCTGTGCGTTTGCGCTTTATTAAAATTTTAACCGGGAACATTCGTAACGTTCTGAAGCACTACGACGAAACCCTTGCCGTCGTGCGTCACTGGGATCATGTTGAAGTCCGCGCTAAAGATGAAAACAAGCGCCTGGACATTCGTGATGCCTTAACCCGTATCCCGGGGATCCACCATATTCTGGAAGTGGAAGATGTGCCCTTCACTTCCCTGCACGACATTTTCGAACAGGCCTTGGCGCAGTATCGCGATCAGATCGAGGGTAAAACCTTCTGTGTACGCGCCAAGCGTCGCGGTAAGCATGAGTTTAGCTCGATTGAAGTGGAACGCTACGTGGGCGGCGGTCTGAATCAGCACGTTGAGTCTGCGCGCGTGCGCCTGACCAACCCGGAAGTGACCGTTCACCTGGAAATCGAAAACGACCGTCTGCTGCTGGTTAAAGGGCGCTATGAAGGGATTGGCGGTTTCCCGATTGGTACTCAGGAAGATGTGCTGTCGCTGATCTCCGGCGGTTTCGACTCCGGTGTTTCCAGCTATATGCTGATGCGTCGCGGCTGCCGCGTACACTACTGCTTCTTTAACCTTGGCGGCGCTGCCCATGAAATTGGCGTGCGTCAGGTTGCGCACTATCTCTGGAACCGCTTCGGCAGCTCCCACCGCGTCCGTTTTGTTGCCATTAACTTTGAACCTGTGGTGGGTGAAATCCTCGAAAAAGTGGACGACGGCCAGATGGGCGTAGTGCTGAAGCGTATGATGGTGCGTGCGGCCTCAAAAGTCGCTGAACGCTATGGCGTACAGGCGCTGGTGACCGGCGAAGCGCTGGGCCAGGTCTCCAGCCAGACTCTGACCAACCTGCGTCTTATCGACAATGTCTCCGACACGCTGATCCTGCGTCCGCTGATCTCTCACGACAAAGAGCACATCATCGATCTGGCGCGTGAGATCGGCACCGAAGACTTTGCCCGCACCATGCCAGAATACTGCGGCGTGATCTCAAAGAGCCCGACGGTCAAAGCGGTGAAGGCGAAGATCGAAGCGGAAGAGGAGAACTTCGACTTCTCCATTCTTGATAAAGTGGTGGAGGAAGCCTCTAACATCGATATCCGCGAAATCGCCCAGCAGACCGAGCAGGACGTCGTCGAAGTGGAGACCGTTAACGGTTTCGGCCCGGATGACGTGCTGCTGGATATCCGCTCCGTCGATGAGCAGGATGCGAAGCCGTTTGAGCCGGAGGGGGTAGAAGTGGCCTCACTGCCGTTCTACAAGCTGAGCACCAAATTTGGCGATCTCGATAAGAGCAAAACCTATCTGCTGTGGTGCGAGCGCGGAGTGATGAGCCGCCTGCAGGCGCTCTATCTGCGCGAGCAGGGCTTTACCAATGTGAAGGTGTATCGCCCGTAGTGGTTGTGCCGGGTGGCGGCTACGCCTTACCCGGCCTGGTCGTGCTTTGTAGGCCCGGCAAGCGTAGCGCCGCCGGGCAATTTCTACGCTTCGTAATAATTATAAATTCCCGCCGCCATCACCAGCGATGAGGCCACTTCATACGCTTTTTCGCGCCCAACCAGCAGCTCAATAATCTTCAACGCAAAATCAATCGAGGTTCCTGGCCCCTGGCTGGTGAGCAGGTTGACGCGCGGATCCCAGACCATACGCTTATCCACCCATTGCTCTTCGGGGATCTTATCCTTCAGCGTCGGGAAACCGGTCATGTTGCCGATCGGGAAGATATTGTGCGGAACCAGCACCGTGGCCGCCGCCGCGCAAATAGCCGCGACGATCCGCCCGGAATGGTGGAACTGCCTGACCGTCTCAACCAGCAGCGGGCTGTCGCGGAAGCACTCGGCGCCTTTCAGGCCACCCGGCAGGACGATAACGTCGTAATCACCGTCGGCGACTTCCACCAGCGGTGCATCTGCCACAATCTTCACCCCACGAGAGCAGGTGATGACCAGGTTGCCATCGCTGGCGACGCTTGCCGTTGTGACGCTAATCCCGGCGCGAACCAGCAGATCGATGGTGGTGACCGCTTCGGTCTCTTCGCTACCAGGGGCGAGGCATACCAGTGCCGACGCGCTCATACTCACTCTCCTTACGTTTAACCTGTTCATACAGCCGGACATTTTCTGGCACGCTAATACCGTGTGCCCGGGCGCGTTTTAGCAGGTAACCGGTAATATAGTCAATTTCAGTATGGCGCAGAGCGCGGATATCCTGCAGCATCGAGGAGATATTCTGCGCCGTACTCTCAATGACCTCTTCGACGTAATAGCGAATATCATCCACTGAGGTGTGAATGCCTTCCCGCTCCACCACGGCAGCCACCTCAGCGCACAGGGTTGCCACCTCCTCAGGGTGATGTTTAAGCTCGCCGTTCGGGCAATCCAGCAGGGCAGTTAGCGGATTGATCACGCAGTTTACCGCCAGCTTGCGCCACATCTGTGGACGAATGTTATCGTGCCAGGCGACATCCGGCAGCACCTGCTGAAAGCGATCCGCCAGATAGCTGTAGTCACCCTCCTGGTCACGTGCAGGGCCGATATGGGTCATGCCGCTGGCGACATGAACAATTACATTGCCATCCCGGCGGGCAGCATGGGTGGTGATTGCCATCAGCAGTGGCTGGTGGACGTGTCTGAGCTCTTCAATGGTGCCCATGCCGTTGTGTAGCAATATGATTGGGGAGGCGCGGGGGAGGGTGGTTGCCAGCGCCCGGACGGCATCGGAAACCTGCCAGGCTTTCAGGGTGACCAGTAGCAGATCGCTTTGCGCCAGAAAGTCAGGGTCATTAGCGATCAGCGATTCGTTAAAGATACTTCCGTCTTCTTCAATTACGTTTACACTGCAATAGGGCTGTGGCACGCGCAGCCAGCCCTGTACTTCATGCCCATGTTTGCAAAGTGCGGTGAGCCAAAGTTGTCCCAATGCTCCGCATCCGAGCACGGTAATTTTCATCGTTCCTCCTCACCTGCAACTGCACCAGGTGTTTCAACATTTAGTATAGCGTCGACAACTAAGCTTCTGTTGAGTTATGCCCCGTAGCGGGTATTATGCAACGCAACAAAAGTGAAGGGAGAAGAAAAGATGCCATCTTTCGATATTGTTTCCGAAGTTGATATCCAGGAAGTACGTAACGGCGTGGACAACGCCAGCCGCGAGGTTGAGTCTCGCTTCGATTTTCGTGGCGTTGAGGCTTCATTTGAGCTGAATGACGCGAATAAGACAATTAAGGTGTTGAGCGAGTCTGACTTTCAGGTGAATCAGCTGCTCGATATTCTGCGCGCAAAACTGCTGAAGCGCGGCATCGAGGGGACATCCCTGGATGTGCCAGAAGATTTTGTTCACAGCGGTAAAACCTGGTTTGTTGAGGCCAAACTGAAGCAGGGCATTGAGAGCGCGGTTCAGAAGAAGATCGTTAAGCTCATCAAAGATAGCAAGCTGAAGGTACAGGCGCAGATTCAGGGCGAAGAGATTCGTGTAACCGGGAAATCCCGCGACGATCTGCAGAGCGTGATGGCGCTGGTACGCGGCGGCGATCTCGGCCAGCCGTTCCAGTTCAAGAACTTCCGCGATTAAGAGAATGCCCGGCTAAGCCGGGCATTTTTTCAGGCTTTCAGGGCCTGTTCAACTTCAAAGCGGTTTGTCACTTTACTGTCGATTTTGACATACAAACTGCGCTCCTCAGGTACCAGTAATACCTCACTGACTCCCTCTTTGGCTTCAAGGCGCTGTTTTAAGGCATCGCTGATATTCACATCAGACGGAATTTCCACCCGCAGGCTACTGACATACTTCGGTTCTTTCATGGTGCTGGCGACCAGCAGCCAGAGGGTTGCCAGCAGCGCACCCGCGAGGAAAACGGTTTGCGAATCAAACAGGCCATCAACCCAGCCGCCCAATGACCCGCCGATTGCCACGCCGATAAACTGGCTGGTGGAGTAGATCCCCATTGCCGTGCCTTTATAGCCTGCCGGCGACTCTTTACTGATCAAGGACGGCAGCAGGGCTTCCATCAGGTTGAACGCAAGGAAGAACAGCTGCACCCCGGCAACCAGCTCCCAGAAGTGCGGGCCTGAGCCCCACAACACAATTTCCGCAATCAACAACAGAGCGACGCAGGTGATGAAGACGCGCTTCATCCGGCGCTTCACTTCGGCATAAATAATAAATGGCACCACGGAGACAAACGAGATGAGCATGGTCACCAGGTAGATTTTCCAGTGCTCGGCCGCAGGAAAACCCGCTGCGGCAAGCTGGCCGGGCAGGGCGACGAAGGTAGACATCAACAAAATGTGCAGGCACATAATGCCAAAGTTGAGTTTCAGCAGGCGCGGCTCAACCAGTACTTTGCTGAAGCAGCCTTTCACCATTCCAGACTCGCGGTTCAGCACATGATTTTTGCTGTCCGGCACTACCCATATCGTCAGGGCGATACCCAGCGTCGCCAGCACGGCAATCATCCAGAACAAGGCGTGTAACCCAAGTGCATGCGTGATAATCGGACCCAGTACCATGGCGATGGCGAAGGTCACGCCGAAGCTGACGCCAATAAAGGCCATCGCTTTGGTGCGGTTCTGTTCACGGGTCAGATCGGAAAGCAGCGCCATCACGGCGGCGGCAATGGCACCGGAGCCCTGCAACGCGCGACCGAGAATAATGCCCCAGATAGAGTGGGAGAGGGCGGCAATCACGCTACCGGCGACAAACACCAGCAGCCCGCCGACGATTAACGGTTTACGGCCGACGCGATCGGAAAGCAGGCCAAAGGGGATCTGAAATATTGCCTGCGCCAGGCCATAAATGCCGATGGCAAGGCCAATCAGCGCCTCACTTGCGCCCTGTAACGCCATACCGTATGTCGTCAGGACCGGCAGGACCATGAACATGCCGAGCATGCGCAGTGAAAAAACTGTCCCCAAACCCCAGGTCGCGCGTAGCTCGCCTGGCGTCATTTTATAATCGTTCATTACCACCTCTGTCTAAAAAGCGCGTCCAGTGTAGTCTGAGAGCGGGGTGGGGTAAACAGAGTGATGATAAACAATTATTTCTGGAGTTAATGATTTGTGCGATTAAACCGAAGAAGGATTATTGATGAGCTGCGTTTGTGTCGCGTTAATAGAGAGTGGCGTGGTCCTTCACGATTAAAAGAGCGGTAATAATTATAAAAATATAATGCGTTAAATAATAATAGTATTGAGTCAGGGACAATCTCCCTGACTCTTTATTCATAGCGAATTACGCTTTGGCGCCATCCAGGAAGCTGTTCCAGCCAGCGGAAGCGTTATCCTTGAATTCGGACCAGTTTTTACCAGCGGTGTCGGTAAATTTATCCCAGCTATTGGCACTTTTAGCCGCGAAACCATTCCAGTTTGAATCACCTTTCAGGAAATCACCAAACGCAGCAGCGCTATCAGCCACGAAGTCAGCGAAGGCAGCACCGGAGTTCAGGGCGAAAGTACCGAAGCTCTGAGAAGCATTAGCCAGGAAGCTGTTGAAGCCGCTCATTGCGCCGAACAGGCTGAAACCACCGGATACGAATTGAATTTCTTGAACTGATAATTCTTTCATTTTATATTTCCTTATTAAATGAAGTTAACGAGTGGGCTAACTACCCACGGCGCAAGATTACCATCGGTCAATATTTTTGGATAGTTAATATTATATACTGCGGTTTATATGCTCTCTTTTTGGCTTAATTGATATTTTGTTTTTATTTATAAGCCGTAAACTATCAATCTTTAATATAAAAAAAGCCCGCGACCATGAAGATGGCGGGCTTTTTTGCGCTGACGTCTGGCGGGCAGACGTCAGGTTATTAAACTTACCAGACGTAAGTCAGCAGGCTATGTGAGTCCGGGACCATAAAATCTACAGACATCATGACGCTCAGCGCGGTAATAGCGATGATCGAGAAGCCGAACAGCTTACGCGCCCAGACTTTATCATCTTCAACTTTATAACCGCGCAGCGCCATGCCGAGCCACCAGACGCTGACCGCTGCAGCCACCACCAGATATTTATATCCGGCGTAACCGCCCAGAGAGAGCATCAGCGTAGCCACCGCAAAAGCGATGATGTAGAGGGTGATATGGTTCTTGGCGACAGAGATGCCTTTCACCACCGGCAGGACCGGGATGTTCGCTGCCTGATAATCCTTAAAGCGGAAAATCGCAATGGCGTAGGAGTGCGGCATCTGCCACAGGCTAAAGATAGCCAGCAGGATGAGCGCACCGCTGTCGAACTCGTTGGTGACTGCGCAGTAGCCAATCACCGGCGGCGCAGCGCCGGAGAGAGAACCAATCAACGTACCGTAGACGGAGTGACGCTTCATATAGAGGCTGTAGACGCCCACATAAACCACGAAACCCATTACCCCCAGCCAGCAGGCCAGAGGGTTGGCACCGAACCACAGCAGCATAAAGCCAGCAATACCCAGCAAGGTGGCGTACACCAGCGAGACGGCAGGAGACATCAGGCCTTTTACCAGCACCCGATTTTTCGTCCTTTCCATCTTCCTGTCGATATCCATGTCGATGTAGTTGTTAAATACACAACCGGACGCAACCACCAGTGACACCCCAATCAGCGTGGAGATAAAGAGGGCGTAATCGATGCTGCCTTTAGAAGCCAGCAGGAACCCTCCGATCACCGAGATCAGGTTGCCAAAGATGATGCCTGGTTTTGTTACTTGCAGGTATTGCTTAAACATACTCGCCGCTCTTAGTGAACCATCATGTTGTAGTTGAGGTTCCACATAATCCAGATGGATCCGACTACCAGGATTGCGATGATAATCACGGTAAAGATGAATGCTGTCATATTCCAGCCTTCATCAGACTTGGTGTTCATGTGCAGGAAGCAAACCAGATGCACCAGAATCTGCACTACCGCGGTAACCAGGATGGTACCCAGAATTGCCGCGTGAGAAGCAGTACCGCTCATCACCATCCAGAACGGAATGACCGTCAGGATGATCGACAGGATAAACCCTGTCATGTAGGTCTTTACGCTGCCGTGGGAAGCGCCATGATCGTTAGAATGACTCATTACATCGCCCCCATCAGATAGACTACAGAGAACACACAGATCCAAACCACATCCAGGAAGTGCCAGAACAGGCTCAGGCACATAATACGGGTGCGGTTAGTGCTGGTCAGGCCGCGACGGGAAATCTGGAACATCAGCACTGCCATCCAGATCAGACCGGAAGTCACGTGCAGACCGTGGGTACCGACCAGCGCGAAGAACGCTGACAGGAAGCCACTGCGATCCGGGCCGAAGCCTTCCATGATCAGGTGATGGAATTCATAGATTTCCATCCCGATAAATCCAGCACCAAACAACCAGGTCAACGCCAGCCAGGAGACAACCTGGCTCTTGTTGTTTTTGTACATGGCGATAGCCGCCATGCCGTAGGTGATGGAGCTGAACAGCAGCAGGGCAGTTTCAACCAGAACGAACGGCAGCTCAAAAATGTCCTTACCGGTCGGGCCGCCCGCTGTGCCGTTCACCAGAACGGCATAGGTCGCGAACAGACAGCAGAACAGAATGCAGTCGCTCATCAGGTAGATCCAGAAGCCGAAAACTTTCGTCGGCCCTGTATCGTGGTGCGCGTGGTCATGCGCGTGGGCAGTTGAGTGCGTCAAAGTATCAGTTGCCATTTTTCAGCCCCGCTTTAGAAATCTCATCGAAATGCTGGTTTTCCAGTTTTTCGACTTCACGGACTGGTACGTAGTAGTCCACGTCCTCGTCAAAGCTCTTCACAATCCAGCTAATTACGACGCCGGCAAAGCCAACAATCGCCAACCACCAGATATGCCAGATCATTGCGAAACCAAATACCGTAGTGAATGCGGCGATGACAATGCCCGCACCGCTGTTTTTCGGCATGTGGATCTCTTCGTAATGCGTAGGTTGCTTGTACGCTTCGCCTTTTTCTTTCATTTCCCAGAATGCGTCACGCTCATGAATGTGCGGCACAACGGCAAAGTTATAGAACGGCGGTGGAGAAGAGGTCGCCCACTCCAGCGTACGGCCACCCCATGGGTCACCGGTCAGGTCGCGGTTCAGGTTACGGTCACGGATAGAGACGTAGTACTGAATCAGCTGACATGCGATACCGCAGGCAATCAGCGCCGCGCCGCCCGCTGCAATCAGCAGCATTGGGTGGAACTGCGGATCGATCTGCTGGCTCAGACGACGGGTCATACCCATGAAGCCCAGCACGTACAGCGGCATAAACGCCACGAAGAAGCCGATAATCCAGAACCAGAACGCGCGTTTACCCCAGGTTTCGTTCAGCGTGAAGCCGAACGCTTTTGGCCACCAGTAGGTTACGCCAGCGAAGCAGCCGAAGACGACGCCGCCGATGATAACGTTGTGGAAGTGCGCGATCAGGAACAGGCTGTTGTGCAGAACGAAGTCAGCACCTGGAACAGCCAGCAGTACACCGGTCATCCCACCGACGGAGAAGGTCACGATGAAGCCGATGGTCCACAGCATTGCTGAGTGGAACTGGATACGGCCCTGGTACATGGTGAACAGCCAGTTGAAGATCTTAACCCCGGTAGGGATTGCGATAATCATGGTCGTAATACCGAAGAAGGCGTTTACGTTCGCGCCCGCACCCATGGTGAAGAAGTGGTGCAGCCAGACGATGAACGACAGAACGGTAATACATACGGTTGCCCACACCAGCGAGGTGTAACCAAACAGACGTTTACGCGAGAAGGTCGCCGCGATTTCGGAGAAGACACCGAACACCGGCAGAACCAGGATGTACACTTCCGGGTGACCCCAGGCCCAAATCAGGTTGATGTACATCATCATGTTGCCACCCATATCGTTGGTAAAGAAATGGGTACCCAGATAGCGATCCAGGGTCAGCAGCGCGATGGTGACGGTCAGAATTGGGAAAGAGGCGATAATCAGGACGTTGGCGCACAGAGATGCCCAGGTAAATACCGGCATCTTGAACATCGTCATGCCTGGGGCACGCATCTTCAGGATGGTCACGAAGAAGTTAATACCGGTCAGGGTAGTACCGATACCGGAGAGCTGCAGCGCCCAAATCCAGTAGTCAACACCTACGCCAGGACTGTATTCAATTCCCGATAGCGGCGGATAGGCCAGCCAACCGGTCTGCGCGAACTCACCGACGCCCAGAGAGAGGTTAACCAGAATCACACCGACAACCGTGAACCAGAAGCTCAGGTTGTTCAGGAACGGGAACGCAACGTCGCGCGCACCGATCTGCAGCGGCACTACTACGTTCATCAGACCGATAACCAGCGGCATCGCCACGAAGAAGATCATGATAACGCCGTGGGCGGTAAAGATCTGATCGTAGTGGTGCGGTGGCAGGAAGCCTGCTTCACCCGCCGAGGCGAGCGCCTGCTGGCTACGCATCATGATCGCATCCGCAAAGCCACGAATTAACATGACGATACCGACGATGCAGTACATGATGCCGAGTTTTTTGTGGTCAACCGAAGTCAGCCACTCATTCCACAGGTAGCTCCACTTACCGAAGTAAGTGATCAGGCCAACTAAGGCCGCGCCACCAATGATAATTGCAGCAATCGTAACCATGATAATGGGTTCATGGTACGGCACTGCATCCAGTGTCAATTTTCCGAACATTTTCTTCCTCGGCCCCTTAGTGAGCGGTTTCCGCGTGGCTCATGTCCATGCCTTCCATACCTTCGTGCGAGGTGTGCTCGCCTTCAGGCTGGGTCACGTCCATGCTCTTGCCATGTCCCATAAATTTGCCAATGACATCTTTGAACAAATTCGGTTTCACGTTAGAGAAGTACTCCACTTTGTTGTATTCGCTAGGCGTTGCCACTTTTTCGAACGCAGCCATGTCAGACATGGTGTTCGGGGACTGTTTCGCTTTAGCGACCCACTGGTCGAAAGCGGCACGGTCAGGTGTGGCAATGGCTTTGAACTTCATACCAGAGAAGCCCGGACCACTGTAGCTGGCGGAGATACCGTCATAGGTGCCTGCTTCGTTGGCAATCAGGTGCAGGTTAGTCTGCATACCGGCCATCGCGTAAATCTGGCTGCCCAGACGCGGAATAAAGAAGGAGTTCATCACGGAGTTAGAGGTCACTTTGAACTCTACCGGAGTGTTCGCCGGGAAGGCGATTTCATTCACGGTAGCAATGCCCTGTTCCGGGTAGATGAAGAACCATTTCCAGTCCATGGAGACCACTTCAATGGTGATAGGTTTCTCATCGTGAACCAGCGGTTTGCTCGGCTCGAGCGAGTGAGTGGTTTTCCAGGTCAGCACGGCAAGGAACAGGATGATCAGGATAGGCACCGTCCAGACCACAGCTTCCACTTTATTGGAGTGTGACCAGTTAGGGCTATACTTCGCATCTTTGTTGCTCGCACGATACTTCCAGGCAAAACCAATAGCCATCAAAATGGCAGGAATAACGACGATCATCATCAGGCCGAAAGCCGTCAGAATCAGGGAACGTTGTTCCAGTCCAATCTGTCCTTTGGGGTCCAGAAGCGCAGAATCACAGCCACTGAGTAATACAGTGCCTGCAATTAACGACAACCAGCCCAAACCTTTATTGTATTTCCTAAGTGTCATTTAACGACCTCAATTCCACGGGGACCTTGGTGGCGTTTAAAGTGTGGGGGCATTTTACGGGAAGGTTACATTACTGTAAACATGATTAGGACTGTGTCAGTAACGTGTTACCGGGTTCTGCCAGATAAGTCACACATGTTGCAAAGTATAGCCAATCCTGGACAGGAGTCCCGCCATTCGCGGCTTATAACGAATCCAGTCCTGTCGGGAGGGGAAAGGGGGTAATTGGTATAACCATTGCGGAAAAGATACAAATAATTAACAAATAATTTTCAATAAAAAGACAATTAAAAAACGGAAAATTAATCTTTCGGTTGCTGAATCGGTTAAAGGAAAATAGGGTTTATTACCGCTTGCAATAATTTCCGGAATTCTAAGAAGCACGAAACAACAAATATTATTTTGACCGGGACAGATTTATTCGCCGTTATAATTTCACAAGGTGATTACAACGGCAAATAACCGTTTTTTATCATTTTACGCCGTTTGGGTTTTACGCATGGCCAGATAATCGAGAAGCGCACCGGTTACGATCCCGACCATCGCCAGCAGCGCACCCACATCAAGCAGCAGCAGGGTAAACGGCAGATCGAGCGTGGTTGTGGCATTCACGATCGCCGCGACAAGCCACAGCGCCAGCATCAGAGATCCCGCCAGTAAGATTCTCAAGGCGAAGCGATAGGCGGACGAGTAGAGCGTTCTTTCCATAAAGTGTTCGGTTTGCTGGGTATATTCCAGCGAACGGCGGCATAGTAATAACAGGAGCAGCCCAGGAATGGCTGCAAACACAGAGAACAGATAGAACTCCGCCCAGCCGTGCGTTTCAACAAACCAGCCCGCGATAGGGCCAACATAGACCCGACCCACCGCAGAGAGGGCCGAGAGCAGGGCGAACTGCGTGGCGGAGAACGATTTATTGCACAAGGTCATCAGCAGCGCGACAAACGCGGCTGTCCCCATCCCACCACACAGATTTTCGAAGAACACCGCCGTCGCCATGCTGAGCATATGCTTATCGGTGATGGAGAGCAGCCAGTACCCGGCGTTTGAAACCCCCTGCAGAATGCCGAAAATCAGCAGGGCACGGAACAGGCTTAAGCGCTGCATCAGCACGCCGCCGTAGAGCGCGCCGATAATGGTGGCAATCAGCCCCAGCGTTTTGTTAACGACCCCCACTTCACCAGCATCGAAGCCCACACCACGTATCAGGAAGGTGGTGGTCAGGCTCATCGCAAACGCATCGCCAAGTTTGTACAACACAATCAACAGCAGAATGAGCCAGGCGTTGTTACGGCCAAAAAAGTCGCGCAACGGTTCAGCCACAGCCTGCTCAAGGGAGCGGGGGACCGGGATCACATCACTCGGTTCCGGAGCAAGAATTGTGGCGATCATGCAGGGAATAAGCAGGATGGCCATCAGCCAGTACATCCCCTGCCAGCCGAGGTATCTGTCCGCCAGCCACAGGGCCAGCCCGCCTGAGACCAGCATGCCCAGACGGTAACCCAGCACGCTGATGGCGGCCCCGGCGCCGCGCTCTTCGGCTGAAAGCACGTCCGTTTTCCAGGCATCAAAAACGATATCCTGCGACGCAGAGCAAAACGCGATCACCACTGCCAGCGCAGCCATCCAGCGCAGCTGTGACGCAGGCTCAAGAAAGCCCATGGCGGCAATCGCCAGCAGCAGCATCGCCTGGGTCATCAGCAACCAGCCACGACGTCTGCCGAGGAAAGGCGGCGTGTAGCGGTCCATCATTGGTGACCATAAAAACTTAAAGACATAGGCCTGACCGACCAGCGAGAAGAAGCCGATGGTTTTAAGATCGATATTTTCGACGGTCATCCACGCCTGTAGCGTGCCGGATGTCAGGGCAAGGGGTAAACCGGAGGCAAAACCGAGGATCAGCAAGATAGCTGATTTAGGCTGCTGGAAAATGCGTAAGTAGTGACTGGACATGAGGTAAAACTGACCCGACCGGAGGCCGGGTCAGCAGGCAGACTTAACGTGCGTTCTGCTTGATGAATTCGTGAATGCTGGTGTCCTGCGCCATATCGGCGATGGTGTCGGTCAGCACGCTGTTAACCGCGTTAGCAATATTCTGGTTAGAGGCCTGGAACGCACCTTCAACAGAGTAGCTTGCACGGTAGTTTTTGTTCATTTTGTTGCCGTTCTTCGCGGTAGCGATGATGGCGATATCGGCTTTGGTGGCGATGTTATAGCGCACGTTGCCCTGAGAGACGTCGGCGTACAGGTTGTTCACGATGATCTGCAGATCCACCGCACCGCTTGGGCCGACCATATAACCGCGAGCGGTCATCTGCTTCTCAAGCACTTCCTGCAGCAGGAAACGCAGATCGCGGGAGGCGGTCAGGGTGACGACCTGGTTGTCACGGGTAACTTTCGCCAGCGCCTGGTCGCGACGCTGGTCTGCGCCGTTAATGCTTACGGTCACGCCCATCAGGCTTGGATCCTGTTGTGGCAGGGTGATCTTTGGCGAAACATCAATGGTGGTTGGCGGGGTCGCGCAGCCAGCCAGCATAAACAGGGCGACTAAAGGGAAAAAGAGTTTTTTTAACATGTTCAGGCTCTCAACGAATCGTAAGCATATAGAGATAAAAATTGCCGCCATCATAACATTGCCAACTGCAAGGGGAAGTGGTCAACGCATGTAAATTCATCGCCTTGTCTGAAAACTAACCACCTGAAACGCTTTTCCGTTATTCGAACGACAAAACGACGCTTCCCTTATAGGACTTCATACGGTTGAATGAGAAAATCAGACGAAAGCTAAATTTTTGTTGTCTTGTTGTTATGCAAGCGGTAAAAGCGGCTAACATTTAAAGGGATGGGTGACATCTCAGCGTTGTCGGAGGAGTAATTTCATGATGATACGTGAACAGATTGAAGATAAGTTAAGGGCGGCGTTTGAACCTGTGTTCCTTGAAGTCGTCGACGAAAGCTATCGTCATAACGTACCGGCAGGCTCTGAGAGCCACTTTAAGGTGGTGCTGGTCAGTGACCGTTTCGCTGGCGAGCGTTTTCTCAACCGTCACCGTATGATCTACGGAACCTTGACGGAAGAGCTCTCGACCACGGTCCATGCGCTGGCGCTCCACACTTATACAATCAAAGAGTGGAAAGGGTTACAGGATACGATTTTCGCATCGCCACCGTGCCGGGGAGCCGGGACGATCGCCTAATAAATCCTGTTTGCAACAGCAGGAGCTTTTCCAGTATGTTGCATAAAGATTACGTCAAAGCGGCCTGCGGGCCGTTTTGTTTTGTCCGGGTTTTGAGCCGGTGGCGCGATTTTAAGGCTAAAAATAGCCTTAATTTGTGAAAAAAGCCGCAGCAACATACGCCAACCGTTCTCGACTCACTAAAGTGATGCCGCTATAATGCCGCGTCTTAATGAATGTCTTCGGGATGATTCTGGCGACAGGGAATGTGAATCTGCTACAAGAGAGCATCCCGGTATTGCGAGGCAAATTCAGAGTTGACCGAGCACTGTGATTTTTTTGAGGTAACAAGATGCAAGTTTCAGTTGAAACCACTCAAGGCCTTGGCCGCCGTGTAACGATTACAATCGCTGCTGACAGCATCGAAAACGCTGTAAAAAGCGAGCTGGTCAACGTAGCGAAGAAAGTCCGTATTGACGGCTTCCGTAAGGGCAAAGTACCGATGAATGTCGTTGCTCAGCGTTATGGCGCTTCTGTTCGCCAGGACGTGCTGGGTGACCTGATGAGCCGCAACTTTGTTGACGCGATCATCAAAGAAAAAATCAACCCAGCCGGTTCCCCGACCTATGTTCCGGGTGAATACAAACTGGGCGAAGACTTCACCTACGCGGTAGAGTTCGAAGTCTATCCTGAAGTTGAGCTGAAAGGCCTGGAAACGATTGAAGTTGAAAAACCTGTCGTTGAAGTGACTGAAGCTGACGTTGACGGCATGCTGGACACCCTGCGTAAGCAGCAGGCGACCTGGAAAGACAAAGACGGCGCTGCTGATGCAGAAGACCGTGTCACCATCGACTTCACCGGCTCTGTAGACGGCGAAGAGTTCGAAGGCGGTAAAGCGTCTGACTTCGTACTGGCGATGGGCCAGGGTCGTATGATCCCAGGCTTCGAAGACGGTATCAAAGGCCACAGCGCTGGCGAAGAGTTCACCATCGACGTGACCTTCCCGGAAGAGTACCACGCTGAAAACCTGAAAGGTAAAGCGGCTAAGTTCGCCATTACCCTGAAGAAAGTCGAAGACCGCGAGCTGCCAGAACTGACTGAAGATTTCATCAAACGTTTCGGCGTTGAAGATGGTTCTGTTGAAGGTCTGCGTGCAGAAGTGCGTAAAAACATGGAGCGCGAGCTGAAAGGTGCCGTGCGTAACCGCGTGAAGTCTCAGGCTATCGAAGGTCTGGTTAAAGCTAACGAGATCGAGATCCCGTCTGCCCTGATCGACAGCGAAATCGACGTTCTGCGCCGTCAGGCTGCACAGCGTTTCGGTGGCAACGAGAAGCAAGCGCTGGAGCTGCCACGCGAGCTGTTCGAAGAGCAGGCTAAACGCCGCGTTGTCGTTGGTCTGCTGCTGGGCGAAGTGATTCGTACCCACGAGCTGAAAGCTGACGAAGAGCGTGTTAAAGGTCTGATCGAAGAGATGGCTTCTGCCTATGAAGATCCGTCAGAAGTTGTTGCTTTCTACGGCAGCAACAAAGAGCTGATGGAAAACATGCGCAATGTCGCCCTGGAAGAGCAGGCTGTTGAAGCGGTTCTGGCCAAAGCGAAAGTGTCTGAAAAAGCCACTTCGTTCAACGAACTGATGAACCAGCAGGCATAATTCTGCCCGCTTTGTTTAAAGTTTGAGCAAAAAACCCGTTGCCTTTCGGCGGCGGGTTTTTTTTATCACAGTTATAAATCACGAAGCGTGATAAAACGCCTTTTCAGTGTTAGCGTTACAACAAAAGATTGTTATGCTTGAAATAGGGCTGAGCCATCCCCATTAGTGGGGAAGCAGTATTAAAGAGACTGGCTGATAATCCGTCCGCAAGGTTACAATCAGTACAGCAGGTATTTTCATTTTTTATCCAGGAGACGGAAATGTCATACAGTGGCGAACGAGATAACTTTGCACCCCATATGGCGCTGGTGCCAATGGTTATTGAACAGACCTCTCGCGGTGAACGTTCTTTTGATATCTACTCCCGTCTGCTTAAAGAGCGCGTTATCTTCATGACCGGCCAGGTGGAAGACCACATGGCGAACCTGATCGTGGCGCAGATGCTGTTTCTGGAAGCGGAAAACCCGGAAAAAGACATTTACCTGTACATTAACTCCCCGGGTGGCGTTATCACCGCCGGGATGTCCATTTACGATACCATGCAGTTCATCAAGCCTGATGTGAGCACCATTTGTATGGGCCAGGCGGCATCGATGGGCGCATTCCTGCTGACCGCAGGGGCGAAAGGCAAGCGCTTCTGCCTGCCGAATTCGCGCGTTATGATCCACCAGCCGCTGGGCGGATACCAGGGCCAGGCGACAGACATTGAGATTCACGCCCGTGAAATTCTGAAAGTTAAAGGGCGTATGAATGAACTTATGGCTCACCACACGGGTCAATCACTTGAGCAGATCGAGCGTGATACCGAGCGCGATCGCTTCCTGTCCGCACCAGAGGCAGTTGAGTACGGCTTAGTCGACTCCATTTTGACCCATCGTAATTGATGCCCACGACGCGGGTGTGCCGCTATACTATGGTAGGGCGGCACTTTGCTTACGAGCAGCTTGCGTCTGAGAATGGCATTTGCGTCGTCATGTGCGGCACAAAGAACTTAAAAAGAGGTTTTGACTCATGACAGATAAACGCAAAGATGGATCGGGCAAACTGCTTTACTGCTCTTTTTGCGGCAAAAGCCAGCATGAAGTGCGCAAACTGATTGCCGGGCCATCCGTGTATATCTGCGACGAATGTGTCGACTTATGTAACGACATCATCCGCGAAGAGATTAAAGAAGTCGCACCACACCGCGAGCGCAGCGCGTTACCGACCCCGCATGAGATTCGTCATCATCTTGACGACTATGTCATCGGTCAGGAACAGGCGAAAAAAGTGCTGGCAGTGGCGGTGTACAACCACTACAAACGTCTGCGTAACGGGGATAACAGCAACGGCGTTGAGCTGGGCAAAAGTAACATTTTGCTGATCGGCCCAACCGGTTCCGGTAAAACCCTGCTGGCAGAAACGCTGGCACGTCTGCTGGATGTTCCATTCACCATGGCCGATGCCACCACCCTGACCGAAGCCGGTTATGTGGGTGAAGATGTGGAAAACATCATTCAGAAACTGCTGCAGAAATGTGATTACGATGTGCAGAAAGCACAGCGCGGTATCGTTTATATCGATGAGATCGATAAAATCTCGCGTAAATCCGATAACCCATCGATCACCCGTGACGTTTCCGGTGAAGGTGTGCAGCAGGCATTGCTGAAACTGATCGAAGGGACGGTTGCCGCGGTTCCACCGCAGGGCGGTCGTAAGCATCCTCAGCAGGAGTTCCTGCAGGTTGATACCTCCAAGATCCTCTTTATCTGTGGCGGTGCGTTTGCCGGTCTGGATAAAGTCATCGCTAACCGTGTTGAAACCGGCTCGGGTATTGGCTTTGGCGCCACCGTAAAAGCGAAGTCTGAAAAAGCGAAAGAGGGCGAACTGCTGATGCAGGTTGAGCCAGAAGATCTGATCAAGTTTGGTCTGATCCCTGAGTTCATCGGTCGTCTGCCGGTTGTCGCCACGCTGACAGAACTGAGCGAAGATGCGCTTATTCAAATTCTGAAAGAGCCGAAAAATGCCCTGACCAAGCAGTATCAGGCGTTGTTCAATCTGGAAGGTGTTGAGCTGGAATTCCGCGACGAAGCGCTTGATGCGATTGCTAAAAAAGCGATGGCACGTAAAACCGGTGCCCGTGGCCTGCGTTCCATCGTTGAAGCAGCCCTGCTTGATACCATGTACGACCTACCTTCCCTGGAAGAGGTCGAGAAAGTGGTCATCGACGAGTCCGTGATTGCCGGTCAAAGCAAGCCGCTGCTGATTTACGGTACGCCGGAAGCGCAGCAGGCATCTGGCGAATAATTCACCAGAGCATACAAGCAGTTAATCAAAAAGGGGGGATTTAATCCCCCCTTTTATTTTTCCGTAAACATGACGTTGAATGTGTGGGAAACATCCCCATATACTGGATTACATGTTAATGGTTATGTGAAGCACAGTCTCATGACCAGCTTACCTGGCGGACACTAAACTAAGAGAGAGCTCTATGAATCCTGAGCGTTCTGAACGCATTGAAATCCCCGTATTGCCGTTGCGCGATGTGGTGGTTTATCCGCACATGGTCATACCCTTATTTGTAGGGCGGGAAAAATCTATCCGTTGCCTTGAAGCCGCCATGGATCATGATAAAAAAATCATGCTGGTTGCGCAGAAAGAAGCATCAACGGATGAGCCGGGTGTAAACGATCTTTTCACCGTCGGGACCGTGGCCTCTATTTTACAAATGCTGAAGCTGCCTGACGGCACCGTAAAGGTGCTGGTTGAGGGGCTACAGCGTGCGCGTATTACCACGCTATCTGACGATGGCGAACACTTTGCGGCAAAAGCGGAATACCTCGACTCGCCTCAGCTGGACGAGCGTGAGCAGGAGGTGCTGGTTCGCACCGCGATCAGTCAGTTTGAAGGCTACATCAAGCTGAACAAAAAAATCCCACCAGAAGTGCTGACGTCGCTCAACAGTATCGACGATCCTGCACGTCTGGCAGACACTATCGCTGCACACATGCCGCTGAAGCTGGCGGACAAACAGTCCGTGCTGGAGATGTCCGACGTTAACGAGCGTCTGGAATATCTGATGGCGATGATGGAGTCTGAAATCGATCTGCTGCAGGTTGAGAAACGCATTCGCAACCGCGTGAAGAAGCAGATGGAGAAATCTCAGCGCGAGTACTATCTGAACGAGCAGATGAAGGCTATTCAGAAAGAGCTCGGCGAGATGGATGACGCGCCGGATGAAAACGAAGCGCTGAAGCGTAAGATCGACGCGGCGAAAATGCCGAAAGAGGCCAAAGAGAAAGCGGAAGCAGAACTGCAGAAGCTGAAAATGATGTCTCCGATGTCGGCTGAAGCGACCGTTGTACGCGGCTATATCGAGTGGATGGTTCAGGTTCCGTGGAACGCCCGCAGCAAGGTCAAAAAAGACCTGCGCCAGGCCCAGGAGATCCTGGATACCGACCACTACGGTCTTGAGCGTGTCAAAGACCGCATCCTTGAGTACCTTGCGGTTCAGAGCCGTATGAATAAGCTCAAGGGGCCAATTCTCTGCCTGGTCGGGCCGCCGGGGGTGGGTAAAACCTCTCTGGGGCAGTCCATCGCCAAAGCCACCGGTCGTAAATATATCCGTATGGCGCTGGGCGGGGTGCGTGACGAGGCGGAAATCCGCGGTCACCGCCGGACCTATATCGGCTCAATGCCGGGCAAACTGATCCAGAAGATGGCGAAAGTGGGCGTTAAAAACCCGCTGTTCCTGTTAGATGAGATCGACAAAATGTCGTCCGATATGCGCGGCGATCCGGCGTCTGCCCTGCTTGAAGTGCTGGATCCAGAGCAGAACGTGGCATTTAGCGATCACTACCTGGAAGTGGACTACGATCTGAGCGATGTGATGTTCGTGGCGACCTCTAACTCCATGAACATCCCGGCACCGCTGCTGGATCGTATGGAAGTGATCCGTCTTTTTGGCTACACCGAAGACGAAAAGCTGAACATTGCCCGTCGTCACCTGCTGTCGAAGCAGATTGAACGTAACGCTCTGAAAGAGAGCGAACTGACCGTCGATGATAGCGCGATTATCGGCATCATTCGTTACTACACCCGTGAAGCGGGCGTGCGTAGCCTGGAGCGTGAAATTTCCAAGCTGTGTCGTAAAGCGGTTAAACAGCTGCTGCTCGATAAGTCGTTGAAGCACATTGAAATCACTGGCGACAACCTGCACGAATACCTCGGTGTTCAGCGCTACGACTATGGCCGCGCGGACAGCGAAAACCGCGTCGGACAGGTTACGGGTCTGGCATGGACGGAAGTAGGCGGCGATCTGCTGACCATTGAAACCGCCTGCGTACCGGGTAAAGGTAAGCTGACCTACACCGGCTCGCTGGGTGAAGTGATGCAGGAGTCCATTCAGGCTGCGCTGACCGTGGTGCGCGCCCGCGCGGAAAAACTGGGTATTAATCCGGACTTCTACGAAAAACGCGACATTCACGTTCACGTGCCGGAAGGGGCAACGCCGAAAGATGGCCCAAGCGCCGGTATCGCCATGTGTACCGCGCTGGTCTCTTGCCTGACCGGTAACCCGGTTCGTGCCGATGTGGCAATGACCGGCGAAATCACCCTGCGTGGCCAGGTATTGCCGATTGGCGGTTTGAAAGAGAAACTGCTGGCGGCACACCGCGGTGGCATTAAAACGGTTCTCATTCCGTACGAGAATAAGCGCGATCTGGAAGAGATTCCGGATAACGTTATCGCCGATCTGGATATCCATCCGGTGAAACGTATTGAGGAAGTTCTGACACTTGCGCTGCAGAATGAGCCTTCAGGAATGCAGGTTGTGACCGCAAAATAGTGACCTCGCGCAAAGAGCGTCAATAAAAAAAAGGTTGGTAAGCTATTTCGGGCTTGCCAGCCTTTTTTTGTATAGCTAATTTAGATTGCTGATTGGGCCAGCCATCAACAACGGGTGTTGTAAGGTCATGGCAGGCCTGATATAACTGCTGCGCGGTCGCGTTGTGAAGGATTCAGACGCGATATAAATTATAAAGAGAGGAAGAGAAGAGTGAATAAATCTCAACTGATTGACAAAATTGCTGCGGGTGCTGACATCTCCAAAGCTGCGGCTGGACGTGCGTTAGATGCTTTGATTGCTTCTGTTACCGAATCTCTGCAGGCTGGGGACGACGTAGCGCTGGTAGGTTTTGGTACTTTTGCTGTTAAAGAGCGTGCTGCCCGTACTGGCCGCAACCCTCAGACCGGTAAAGAGATCACCATCGCTGCTGCTAAAGTTCCGGGCTTCCGTGCCGGCAAAGCGCTGAAAGACGCGGTAAACTGATCGCTTTCTTACTTCAGGGAAGTTGAAAAGTACAAGGGCGCATCATTTGATGTGCCTTTTTTGTTTGTCCAGGCCTGATTTATGTGAGTTTATGCGAGTTGTGGGCTGACAATAGCCCCGGTTTCTTGTCACAATACGTCTTTACGCGCTGCGGTCAGGATTCCGCCAGCGTCAGGTCACCAGTCACCTACAGCGGAGTGTGGTTACACCATGATGGACAGCTTACGCACGGCTGCTAACAGTCTCGTGCTCAAGATTATTTTCGGTATCATTATCGTGTCGTTCATATTGACCGGCGTGAGCGGATACCTGATTGGCGGTAGTGCAAACTACGCCGCAAAAGTGAACGACCAGGAAATCAGCCGTGGGCAGTTTGAGAATGCATTTGCCGGTGAACGTAACCGCATGCAGCAACAGTTAGGCGATCGGTTCTCTGAACTGGCGGCGAACGAAGGGTACATGAAGAACCTGCGTCAGCAGACGCTGAACCGTCTTATCGACGAAGCCCTGCTTGATCAGTATGCCCGTGAGCTGGGTCTGAGCATCAGCGATGATCAGGTGAAGAATGCGATTTTCGCTACCCCTGCTTTCCAGAATAACGGCAAATTCGATAACACCCGTTATACCGCCATCGTTAATCAGATGGGGATGACGCCGGATCAATACGCTCAGGCACTGCGCAATCAGCTCACCACTCAGCAGCTTATTAACGCTGTTGTAGGCACCGACTTCATGCTTAAGGGCGAAGCGGACGAGCTGGCGACGCTGGTTGCTCAGCAGCGCGTCGTGCGCGAAGCCACTTTCGACGTTAACGCCCTGGCGGCTAAACAGCAGGCGAGCGACGAAGAGGTGAAAAGCTACTACGAGCAGAACAAAAACAACTTCACCGCCCCGGAACAGTTCCGCGTGAGCTACATCAAGCTGGATGCGGCTGCGATGCAGGAGAACGCCACCGATGCGGAGATCCAGTCTTACTACGATCAGCATCAGGATCAGTTCACTCAGCCACAGCGTAACCGTTACAGCGTGATTCAGACCAAAACGGAAGCCGACGCTAAAGCGGCGCTGGATGAGCTGAACAAAGGCACCGACTTTGCAACGGTCGCAAAAGAGAAGTCCACCGATATCATCTCTGCGAAAAACGGCGGTGACATGGGTTGGCTGGAAGAGGCGACCACCCCGGACGAGCTGAAAAATGCCGGCCTGAAAGAGAAAGGTCAACTTTCTGGCGTGATTAAATCTTCCGTCGGTTTCCTGGTGGCACGTCTGGATGATATTACCCCTGCGACAACCAAACCGCTGGCGGACGTCCATGATGAGATTGCGGCGAAAGTGAAGCAGGAGAAAGCGCTGGATGGCTTCTATGCGTTGCAGCAGAAAGTGAGCGATGCGGCCAGCAACGACAACGAATCCTTGGCGGGCGCTGAGCAGGCTGCGGGCGCGAAAGCTGTCACCACCGGTTGGTTTGATCGTGACAACCTGCCGGAGGAGCTGAACTTCAAGCCAGTGGCGGATGCTATCTTTAGCGGTGGTCTGGTGGGCGAAAACGGCACCCCGGGCAGCAACTCCGACATCATCACCGTGGACGGCGACCGCGCCTTTGTCCTGCGTGTGAGTGAACACAAGCCGGAGGCTGTTAAGCCGCTGGACGAGGTGAAAGATCAGATCGCTGCGCTGGTGAAACATAACAAAGCCGTGCAGCAGGCGAAGCTGGATGCTGAAAAGCTGCTGGCTGAGCTGAAAGCCGGTAAAGGTGATGAGGCGCTGAAAGCGGCTGGCCTGAGCTTTGGCGAGGCGAAGACCCTGAGTCGTACCGGTCAGGATCCGATCAGCCAGGCGGCATTTACCCTGAGCCAGCCTGCGAAAGACAAACCGAGCTTTGGTATCGCCAACGATATGCAGGGCAACGTAGTGATTGTGGCGCTGGATGAAGTCAAAGCGGGCACCATGCCGGAAGCGCAGAAGAAAGCGATGATTCAGGGTATCACCCAGAACAACGCCCAAATCGCTTTCGAAGCGTTGATGAGTAATCTGCGTAAAGAAGCCAAAATTAAGCTGGGCGATATCATTACTCAGCAGTAATTACGTCGCTGGTCGCAAACTTAAGCAACATACTGCAATACCAAAAGGCCGCTTTCGCGGCCTTTTCCATTTCTGCAATCTGCTGTTTGTGCCTGAAAAGCGGCCCGAATAAGGTAAAGGGGCTGTCAACAAACAAGGAGAAAACAGCATGAAACATGGAATCAAAGCCCTTTTCATCACGCTTGCCATCGTAACGGCGGGGTTGAGCCACAGCGCGCTGGCGGCACCCTCGGTCGCGAAAACGCCGGTCACGCAAAGCAAATCTGAGCCGTCGGTCTCCGTCACATCATCACCGCAGTCGAAAGCCGCCGCGAGCAGCAAAAACGGCGAAGAGGAAGGGGTGCGGGTCAGCATTAATTCTGCATCGGCAGAGGAGCTGGCAAAGGTGATGAATGGCGTGGGGATAAAAAAAGCCCAGGCGATCGTCAGTTACCGCGAAGAGTACGGTCCGTTTAAAACTCTGGACGATCTCCGGCAGGTTCCGGGTATGGGTGGGGCGCTGGTGGAACGTAATCTTGCGCACCTGATGCTGTAATAACTTGCACAGTGGTAAAAATTTGCCAGGATAAAGAGGTCGTACCAGTTATGACCTCTGAATCTTATAATTAACTACCCTGAAGGCTATTGCGCTATGCAGACCCAAATCAAAGTTCGCGGTTACCACCTTGATGTTTATCAACACGTTAATAACGCCCGTTATCTGGAGTTCCTCGAAGAGGCGCGCTGGGATGGACTGGAAAACAGCGACAGTTTTCAATGGATGACCGCGCACCGTATCGCTTTTGTGGTGGTGAACATCAATATCAACTATCGCCGGCCCGCAGTGCTCAGCGATCTACTCACCGTGACCAGCCAGCTACAGCAGTTGAACGGGAAAAGTGGGGTATTGAGCCAGGTGATCACCCTGGAGCCGGAAGGACAGGTGGTGGCAGATGCGTTGATTACCTTTGTCTGCATCGATCTGAAAACGCAGAAAGCGCTGCCGCTGGAGGGGGAGTTACGTGAGAAGCTGGAGCTGTTAATCAAATAACCCCGCTTCTGATGCCGGGCGAAGCATCTTTTCACCCGGCAGACCGCTCCGGTCAGCTAAGACCGGTTTTTTTCTTCAGAGCCGCCATCACCCCGGCTTTATCCGCCAGATAGTGATTCAGGCCATTAGCGCGCAGATTACACGCCGCACACTGGCCGCAGCCATCGCCTTTGATGCCGTTGTAGCAGGTGAGCGTTTCGTTACGCACCAGATCCAGCTTGCCCCAGTAGTCGGCCAGCGCCCAGGTTTCGGCTTTATCGAGCCACATTAGCGGCGTTTCGAAACGGATATCTTTAGCCATGCCGAGGTTCACAGCGTGGTTAAGGGCTTTAACAAACTCATCGCGGCAGTCCGGATAGCCCGAGAAGTCGGTTTCGCACACGCCGGTGATGATTGCCTCGGCTTTTACCTGGTAAGCATAGATGGCCGTCAGGGTCAGGAAGAGGATATTACGCCCCGGTACGAAGGTATTCGGGATCCCCTCGGCATCCGGTTCGTAGTCCGGTACCGGAATGCTGTCCCGGGTGAGGCTGCTCACCGCCAGTTCGTTGAGCAGAGTGACATCCAGCACCTTATGCGCCCGTGCGCCGAGTTTCACCGCCAGTTTCTGCGCGACCTCAATCTCTTCGCTATGGCGCTGGCCATAGTCAAAAGTCACACAATGGACTTCATCATATTGCTGCAGAGCCTGAACCAGACAGGTCGTGGAGTCCTGGCCTCCACTGAAGACGACAACGGCACGTTTCATTAATCTTCCCAACTTTGACGGTTAAAGACCTATGGTAGCGTCTGCCCGTGGCGGCGACCAGCTTCTTCACGTTTTCGGCGCCGGCAGCCAGGCCTCGGTAAAGTCAAACCAGCCGCGCGGATTCAGCCGGATACCATTTACCCCCGGCGGGGCGCTGATTTGATACTGATAGTTGAACAGCGGCGTCAGCACGGCACGCTTCATCAGGCGGGAGTAAACCTCTTTCAGCGCCAGATGGCGGGCAGAACCGTCGGGTTGGGTCTGAACGGCATCCAGGGTCGCCATCAGGTGCGCGAACTCCGGTGCGCTGAGCAGATAAGGCCACAGGGCATCACAGCGCAGCCACTGCTCCAGGGTGTATTCTGGCGCCTCGCCAATTAACCTGTCCCCCATCATGATATCCGCCTCCGCCAGGGCGGTGCAGCCGTCCCACGTTTTGGCATCATGAAACATCACTCTGAGCTGACACCCTTCCTGCGCCAGATAGCGTTTCAACTGTTCCGCCATGGTATGCAACTCCACCGGCAGGTGATAAAGCAGAGTGAGCGTTTCCGGCAGAACGGTCTCCTGTTCCCGCGTCCACTGCGGGATTGACCAGCCCGGCAGCAACTCTTGGGTCGGCGTGATGAGATTCTCGTCCAGCGGCAGCGTATGCAGCAGCGACGAGTGATGGATGATCTCGATCACCCGTCGGGCCTGCGCTTCGCTTAGGCGATCGCTCTGTTTCAGCGTGAGGTAGCAAAAACCGAGGCTGATGCTGTTACTGACCAGCCGCAGGCTGGCAAGCTCCTCCGGCTCACCGATGGCAATCTGCACCGGATGACGACAGCTGGTACCTAAATCCTGGTCAAAAAGCTGAGGCGTGATCCAGTATTCGATCGCTTTCAGCAGCGGATGCCCGAGGTGGTACTGCTCGTGGCTTTCCAGCCGGACCAGGTCAGGATCGAAGATTGCCAGGCGAAACGGCCCGCTCCCGGTCAGGGGCTGTTCAGGATGGGCAAGGTGGCTGCAATAGCTTGCCAGCCGGTGCGCCAGCCAGTAGTCGGGATGGTGTAATACAAAAGTCAGGCACTGAGGATGGGTGACCTCAATTTGCCTCACGCTGTTAAACAGCTTGCGCAGCGCGGGCAGGGTAAGCAGCTTCGCCAGCTGGCTCTGGAGCTGGGTTGCCTCGACTTTATCCCCGTTGTGCCAGTGCAGCGTGGAGCGAATGTAGAAATGCCAGCGCAGCCCGTCGGTCGAGATATCCCAGTGATGCGCCAGATCGCCCACGGGTTCGCTGCGGGTATCGTCGAACCGGGTCAGTCCGGAAAAGATCTGTCCCACGAGATGCTGTTCAGCGCGGCCCGGCAGAAAACCAGGCTGGAGCGGATCGAGTGGACGGTAATAGGGAATGCGCAGCGTCGGCGTATCATTCTGCCACTGCCCGCCCAGAAAAGGATGCAGCAGCGCGCGCAGCGCCTGGGGGGCCAGCTGTGCCAGCGCCAGGGCATTCTGCTGATGCCCGCTTTTCAGCGCCTCTTCCATCATCGCGTTACGTAACGATTCCGGCGTGACGTAAAAGCGTAGCTCACCGCGCTTTCCGCGTCCGGACTGCGCATGCCAGCTGAGCCAGCCCGCCTCCTGGGCCTGACGTAGCAGGGTGCGGACATGCCGTTCACTGCAAAAACAGCGGCTCGCCAGCTCTGCCACACTGACCTGCTGTGGCGCACCGGCAGAGGGCTGCCACAGTCGCTGGTACTGATTAAGTCGATTAAGCTGGCGCATCGTAAACCCGGAACAATAATGTCCATCTATTCAGTATTACTTCCGTATATACCAGGCAATACTGTTGCACAAGTTACCTCTTCACATTTTTGGAGTTCTCATGGCGCGGCTGGCGGCATTTGATATGGACGGCACCTTGTTAATGCCGGATCACCGTTTAGGCGATAGGACGCTGAGCGTGCTTAAGCGGCTGCGTGAGCGTGATATCACGCTCACCTTCGCCACGGGTCGTCATGTGCTGGAGATGCGCCACTTAATGGGGGCGCTCTCCCTCGACGCCTTTTTGATTACCGGCAACGGCACGCGCATTCACTCTCTGGAAGGGGATGTGCTTTATCGCCAGGATCTCGCCCCGGATGTGGCAGAACAGGTGCTGCACAGCACATGGGATACGCAGGCCAGCATCCACGTTTTTAACGATACCGGCTGGCTGACAGGCAAGGAAATCCCGGCGCTGCTCGAAGCGCACGTCTATAGCGGCTTCCAGTATCAGGTGACCGATCTGCGCCGTATTCCGGCCCATGCGGTGACGAAAATCTGTTTCTGCGGCGATCATGACGATCTGTGCCGCCTGCGCATTCAGCTCAACGAGGCGCTGGGCGGCCGCGCGCATCTCACCTTCTCGGCCATCGATTGTCTGGAGGTGCTGCCGGTAGGGTGCAACAAAGGCTCCGCGCTGGCGGTGCTGAGCGAACATCTGGGCCTGAGCCTGCAGGAGTGTATGGCGTTTGGCGATGCGATGAACGATCGCGAGATGCTGGGCAGCGTGGGGCGCGGCCTGATTATGGGCAATGCGATGCCGCAGCTGATCGCCGAGCTGGCGCATTTACCGGTTATTGGACACTGCCGCAACGAGGCCGTGTCCCATTTCTTAACCCATTGGCTGGATACACCTGATCTTCCTTATTCCCCCGAATAGTGAGACCCTTCCAGCAAGCCAGACAAGCGTCTGGCTTTTTTTATTTTACCAGCCGGGTGATTTCCGCAAGCCACGGCGCCACATCGCCAATATTCGCTTTTACCCATTCGGCGTTGTAATAGGTCTCCAGATAGCGCTCACCGCTGTCGCACAGCAGCGTCACGACAGAGCCGGTTTGCCCTGCCTCACGCATCCGCGCGGCCAGCTGTAACGCGCCCCACATATTGGTGCCGGTTGAGGCCCCCACCTTGCGGCCCAGCTGCGTTTCCAGCCAGAGGGCGGTGGCGACGCTCGCGGCATCCGGCACGCGGAGCATCTCGTCCACCACATCCGGAATAAACGATGGTTCGACGCGCGGGCGGCCAATCCCTTCTATTTTGCTCCCGACCGGGCTGCGCAGGGCAGGAGCGCGCTGCTGCCAGTAATCCAGGAATACGGAGTTCTGCGGATCCACCACCATAAGACGGGTATCGTATCCCTGGCAGCGAATATAGCGGCCAATGGTGGCCGAGGTGCCTCCGGTGCCAGCGCTCATCACGATATGGGCCGGTACCGGGTTAGGCTCATTCTGCATCTGGCGGAAGATACTGTCGGCAATGTTGTTATTGCCGCGCCAGTCGGTGGCCCGCTCCGCGAAGGTAAACTGGTCCATATAGTGGCCGTTCAGCTCCCGGGCCAGCATCTCTGAGGCGGCATAAATTTCACAGGCGCTTTCCACAAAGTGACAGCGACCACCGTAAAATTCGATCTGTTCGATTTTACGTTTCGCCGTACAGGATGGCATAACGGCGATAAACGGCAGGCCGAGCAGGCGGGCAAAATAGGCCTCAGAGACGGCGGTGGAACCGGAGGAGGATTCAATAATGGTGGTGCCTTCATTGATCCAGCCATTACACAGCCCATACAGGAACAGCGAGCGCGCCAGACGGTGCTTCAGGCTGCCGGTGGGGTGGGTACTTTCGTCTTTCAGATAGAGCTGGATACCCGGAAAACCGGGCAGGGCAAGGCGAATAAGGTGTGTATCCGCCGAGCGCTGATAATCGGCGTTAATTTCACTGATGGCATTTTTAACCCAGGTGCTATTCATCGAAGTTATCCATTTGTCATTGTGTGCCCAGCATAGCGAAAAGCACAGAAAAAATTGTTGCTATCTGGCCTTTAAAATAGAATGACAAGAGAAAAATTTTCTCTGCGGGGTGGTTATGCTAGATAAAATTGACCGTAAGCTGCTCTCCTTACTGCAAAGTGACTGCACCCTCTCTTTGCAGGCGCTGGCGGATGCCGTTAATCTGACCACCACGCCCTGCTGGAAACGCCTGAAACGACTGGAAGACGAAGGCATATTGCTGGGGCGTGTGGCGCTGCTCGATCCCGAAAAACTGGGGCTTGGCCTGACCGCGTTTGTGCTGATAAAAACGCAGCACCACAGCAGCGAATGGTACTGCGGATTCGTTAGCGTGGTTTCACAGATGCCGGAAGTGCTGGGCTTCTGGCGCATGGCGGGCGAATATGACTACCTGATGCGCGTACAGGTAGCAGACATGAAGCGCTATGATGACTTCTATAAACGGCTGGTCAACAGCGTGCCGGGTCTGACGAATGTCACCTCCAGCTTTGCGATGGAACAGATAAAATACACCACCGCCTTACCCATTGAATAACCCGGAATACAATCCTCAGGAAAAGACCGCGTGCGATTATTTGCTCAGTTAAGCTGGTACTTTCGCCGGGAGTGGCAACGCTACCTCGGTGCAGTCGCCCTGCTTATTATTATTGCCATTCTGCAGCTCATCCCACCAAAAGTGGTGGGCTACGTTGTGGATGGCGTTACGGAACAGCATTACACCACCGCACGGGTGATGATGTGGATCGGCACGCTGGTCCTGACGGCGGTGGTGGTCTACCTGCTGCGCTATGTCTGGCGCGTGCTGTTGTTCGGTGCGTCATACCAGCTTGCCGTCGAGCTGCGGGAAGATTTTTACCGCCAGCTCAGCCGCCAGCATCCGGAATTTTATCTGCGCCATCGCACCGGCGACCTGATTGCCCGCGCCACCAATGACGTGGATCGCGTAGTCTTTGCCGCCGGGGAAGGGGTATTAACCCTGGTGGACTCGCTGGTGATGGGCTGCGCGGTGCTGATCGTCATGTCGACCCAAATCAGCTGGCAGTTAACCCTGCTGGCGCTCCTGCCAATGCCCCTGATGGCCCTGGCGATCAAACGCTACGGCGATCAGCTTCACCAGCGCTTCAAGCTGGCGCAGGCGGCGTTCTCCACTCTTAACGACCGTACCCAGGAGAGCCTGACCAGTATCCGGATGATCAAAGCCTTTGGCCTGGAGGATCGTCAGTCGGCGCTGTTTGCCGCCGACGCGGCGGATACCGGGGCCAAAAACCTGCGCGTCGCCCGGATTGACGCCCGTTTTGATCCCACGATTTATATCGCCATCGGCACCGCTAACCTGCTGGCCATTGGCGGCGGAAGCTGGATGGTGATTAACGGCTCGCTGACGCTCGGACAGCTGACCAGCTTTGCCATGTATCTGGGGCTGATGATCTGGCCGATGCTGGCCCTGGCCTGGATGTTTAACATTGTCGAGCGCGGCAGCGCGGCCTACAGCCGGATCCGCGCCATGCTCGCCGAAGCGCCGGTGGTCAACGACGGTAGCGAGACGGTACCGAACGGACGCGGCGAGCTGAATGTCGCCGTCCGCGCCTTTAGCTATCCGCAAACGGAACAGGTCACGCTTGAAAACGTCCACTTTACGCTGCAACCGGGGCAGATGCTGGGCATCTGCGGCCCAACAGGCGCCGGCAAGAGCACCATTCTGTCGCTGATCCAGCGTCACTTCGATATTGCCCAGGGGGAGATCCGCTTCCACGACATTCCGCTGCCGCAGCTGCGGCTGGATAGCTGGCGCAGCCGCCTTGCGGTGGTGAGCCAGACGCCGTTCCTCTTCTCCGATACCGTCGCGAATAATATTGCGCTGGGTTGTCCGCACGCCACACGCGAGGAGATCGAGCACGTCGCGCGTCTCGCCAGCGTCCATGACGATATCCTGCGCCTGCCGCAGGGCTATGAAACCGAAGTGGGCGAACGCGGCGTAATGCTGTCGGGCGGGCAGAAGCAACGTATTTCCATCGCCCGTGCGCTGCTGCTGAATGCCGAAATTTTGATCCTCGACGATGCCCTTTCTGCCGTCGATGGTCGTACTGAACATCAGATCCTGCATAACCTGCGACAGTGGGGGGAGGGGCGCACGGTGATCATCAGCGCCCATCGTCTCTCGGCCCTGACCGAGGCGAGCGAAATTCTGGTGATGCAGCACGGGCACATTGCCCAGCGCGGGCAGCATGAGCAACTGGCGGAACAGCCGGGCTGGTATCGCGATATGTACCGTTATCAACAACTGGAAGCGGCGCTGGATGAGGTGCCGGAAACGGACGAGGAGGCCGCCGATGCGTAGTTTTTCCCAGCTGTGGCCTACCCTGAAGCGCCTGCTGGCCTATGGCTCGCCGTGGCGCAAACCGCTGTCGCTGGCGGTGATATTACTGTGGATTGCGGCGATAGCCGAAGTGACCGGCCCGCTGCTGATCAGCTATTTCATCGACAACATGGTGGCGAAAAACTATCTGCCGCTCGGTTTAGTTACCGGGCTGGCGGTGGCCTATGTCGGGCTACAGTTGCTGGCGGCGGGGCTGCACTACTCCCAGTCGCTGCTCTTTAACCAGGCCGCCGTGGGGGTGGTGCAGCAGTTGCGCACCGACGTGATGGACGCCGCGCTGCGCCAGCCGCTGAGCGCGTTCGATACCCAGCCTGTCGGGCAGATTATCTCCCGCGTGACTAACGATACGGAAGTGATCCGCGATCTCTATGTTACGGTGGTGGCGACGGTGCTGCGCAGCGCCGCGCTGGTCGGCGCTATGCTGGTGGCGATGTTCAGCCTGGAGTGGCGCATGGCGCTGGTGGCGATGGCGATTTTCCCGGCGGTGATGATTGTGATGATCATCTACCAGCGCTACAGCACACCGATTGTGCGCCGGGTGCGAACCTATCTGGCGGATATCAACGATGGCTTTAACGAGGTCATCAATGGCATGAGCGTGATTCAGCAGTTCCGTCAGCAGGCGCGCTTTGGCGAACGGATGGGCGAGGCCAGCCGCTCACACTACATGGCCCGCATGCAGACCCTGCGTCTGGACGGTTTCCTGCTGCGCCCGCTGTTAAGCCTCTTTTCGGCGCTGGTGCTGTGCGGGTTGCTGATGCAGTTTGGCTTTGCCGCCCGTGGCACCATCGAAGTGGGGGTGCTGTATGCCTTTATCAGCTATCTGGGCCGTCTTAATGAGCCGCTGATTGAACTCACCACCCAGCAGTCGATGTTGCAGCAGGCGGTGGTCGCCGGTGAGCGCGTTTTTGAGCTGATGGATCGCCCGCGCCAGGCCTATGGGGATGACGAGCGCGAACTGCAAAGCGGCGAGATTGAATTTGATCAGGTCTCCTTTGCCTATCGCGACGATCGCCTGGTATTGCAGGATATCAACCTGACGGTACCCTCCCGAAGCTTTGTCGCACTGGTGGGGCATACCGGCAGCGGTAAAAGTACCCTCGCCAGCCTGCTGATGGGCTACTATCCGCTCACCGAAGGTGAAATTCGTCTGGATGGGCGCCCGCTGTCGACCCTGAGCCACGCCGTGTTGCGTAAAGGGGTGGCGATGGTGCAGCAGGATCCGGTGGTTCTGGCCGACACCTTCTATGCCAACGTGACGCTGGGGCGGCCGTTTAGCGAAGAGCAGGTGTGGGACGTGCTGGAAAAGGTGCAGCTGGCGGAGCTGGCTCGCGGCCTGCACGACGGTATCCATACCCGGCTGGGCGAGCAGGGTAACAATCTGTCAGTCGGGCAAAAGCAGCTATTAGCGCTGGCCCGGGTGTTGATCGATACGCCGCAGGTGCTCATCCTCGATGAAGCCACCGCCAGCATCGATTCCGGCACCGAGCAGGCTATCCAGCATGCGCTGGCGGCGGTACGCGAACAGACCACCCTGGTGGTGATTGCCCACCGTTTGTCGACCATTGTTGAGGCAGATACCATTCTGGTGCTTCATCGCGGCCAGGCGGTTGAGCGCGGTACCCATAAGCAACTGCTTGAGGCGAAAGGGCGTTACTGGCAAATGTATCAACTGCAGCTCGCTGGCGAAGAGCTGGCCGCCAGTGCGCGGGAGGAGTCCCTCAGCGCCTGATGCACTAAAATCACGCAACCTGCCAGCCGCTGAATCGGTTGGTGCAAAAATGAAACGCGCCCTGCACTGTCATGGTGCGTTTTTTTTCGCCATCTTATCGTGATGCCTCGTATTCACGCCCTTTTCACTTTTGGCACACCCCTTGCAATACCTCCTTCGTTAGCTCGCCAAAACCGAATTCTGACTGGAGGGGATATATGAAGCTGGTTACCGTGGTAATCAAACCATTCAAGCTCGAAGACGTGCGTGAAGCGCTCTCTTCAATGGGTATTCAGGGGCTGACCGTCACCGAGGTGAAAGGCTTTGGTCGACAGAAGGGGCATGCAGAGCTCTACCGAGGCGCGGAATATAGCGTCAACTTTCTGCCAAAGGTGAAGATTGACGTGGCGATCGCCGACGATCAGCTGGAAGAAGTCATCGACGTGATTAGCAAAGCAGCCTACACCGGCAAAATTGGCGACGGCAAAATTTTCGTTGCTGAGCTGCAACGCGTTATTCGCATTCGTACAGGCGAAGCCGACGAAGCGGCACTGTAAAACAGCAGGCACACAGTGATAGGGATCGAGAAAATGAACACAACAACACTTAAAGCAGGTCTGGGGTCTCTGGCGCTGTTGCCGGGGCTGGCAATGGCTGCACCCGCGGTAGCAGACAAAGCCGATAACGCCTTTATGATGATTTGCACCGCGCTGGTGCTGTTTATGACCATTCCGGGGATCGCGCTCTTCTACGGCGGCCTGATCCGCGGCAAAAACGTCCTCTCCATGCTCACCCAGGTGACGGTGACCTTCGCGCTGGTTTGTGTGCTGTGGGTGGTTTATGGCTACTCGCTGGCCTTCGGGGAGGGCAACGCCTTCTTCGGCAGCTTTAACTGGGCGATGCTGAAAAATATCGAGCTGACCGCGGTAATGGGCAGCTTCTATCAGTACATCCACGTGGCGTTCCAGGGCTCTTTCGCCTGTATCACCGTCGGGCTGATTGTCGGGGCGCTGGCGGAACGTATCCGCTTCTCCGCCGTGCTGATCTTCGTGGTGGTGTGGCTCACGCTCTCCTACGTGCCGGTGGCGCATATGGTGTGGGGCGGCGGCCTGCTGGCCTCTCATGGCGCGCTGGACTTTGCGGGCGGTACCGTTGTGCATATCAACGCCGCGGTAGCGGGGCTGGTGGGAGCATACCTGATCGGCAAACGCGTCGGTTTTGGCAAAGAGGCCTTCAAACCGCACAACCTGCCGATGGTCTTTACCGGCACAGCTATCCTCTACTTCGGCTGGTTTGGCTTTAACGCCGGCTCAGCAAGCGCAGCAAACGAAATCGCGGCGCTGGCCTTCGTGAATACCGTTGTGGCGACAGCGGGCGCTATCCTCTCCTGGATCTTTGGCGAGTGGGCGGTACGCGGTAAGCCTTCGCTGCTGGGTGCCTGTTCCGGTGCCATTGCCGGTCTGGTGGGCATCACCCCGGCCTGTGGCTTCGTCGGTGTCGGTGGCGCGCTGATCATTGGTATCGTGGCGGGTCTGGCCGGTCTGTGGGGCGTAACGGCGCTGAAACGTGTTCTGCGTGTGGACGACCCGTGTGATGTCTTTGGCGTGCACGGCGTGTGCGGCATCATCGGCTGTATCATGACCGGTTTCTTCGCCTCAACGTCCCTTGGCGGCGTGGGTTATGCGGAAGGCGTGACCATGGGTCACCAGGTTCTGGTTCAGCTGGAAAGTATCGCCATCACGGTGGTCTGGTCGGGTGTGGTGGCCTTTATCGGCTACAAGCTGGCAGACATGACGGTGGGGCTGCGCGTACCGGAAGAGCAGGAGCGCGAAGGTCTGGACGTCAACAGCCACGGCGAGAACGCATACAACGCGTAAAATTAAAGTATTGCCCGGTGGTGCTACGCTTACCGGGCTTACGGATTGTGCTTTTGTAGGCCGGGTAAGGCGAAGCCGCCACCCGGTTTTTTCATTTCAGCCGCGGTTGCGCATCACCCCTTCCTGCACCGTAGAAGCGACCAGCACGCCATCCTGGGTATAAAACTCACCACGAACAAACCCGCGGGCGCTCGACGCCGAGGTACTCTCCACGCTGTACAGCAGCCACTCATTCATATTAAACGGACGGTGGAACCACATCGAATGGTCGATGGTGGCAACCTGCATCCCTTTCTCAAGGAAGCCCACACCGTGCGGTTGCAGGGCAACCGGCAGGAAGTTGAAGTCGGAGGCATAACCGAGCAGATATTGATGCACGCGGAAATCTTCCGGCATCGCGCCGTTCGCGCGGATCCAGACCTGACGGGCAGGCTCGGCGATATGGCCCTTCATTGGGTTGTGGAACTCAACCGGGCGGATCTCCAGTGGTTTATCGCAAAGAAACTTCTCTTTAACCTGTGGGGGCAGCAGGTGCGCCAGCGCGCGGGCAATGTCCGTCTCGGAACGCAACTCGTCGGGTGCGGGGGCAGGGGGCATCGCTTTCTGATGCTCATAGCCCGGCTCCGGTGCCTGGAATGAGGCGGTCATGTAAAAGATTGGCTTGCCGTTTTGCACCGCCGCCACGCGGCGGGCGCTGAAACTGGTGCCGTCGCGCAGGACTTCAACGTCATACACGATCGGTTTCTGGCTGTCGCCAGGGCGCAGAAAATAGCTGTGAAAGGAGTGCACAAAGCGCTCCTGAGGTACGGTCTCTTTAGCAGCGTAGAGGGCTTGTCCCACAACCTGGCCGCCGAAAACCTGGCGTAATCCCAGATCTTCGCTTTGTCCCCGAAAGAGTCCTTCTTCAATTTTTTCCAGGTTTAATAATGTCAGCAGATTGCTTAGTGCCTGACTCATAGTCGTCCTCAATTAACACGCCGTGGCGAAAGATACGCAGAGTATAACGCAGAAATGCAAGTGGTCCGATGGGTGCAATAATCTGAATAACAGGGGGATTCCAGGCATAAATAATTGATCTGTGCCACACTTAGTCTCGTTATCTTTATGTTAACCACTCATCTGGCGGTATCGATCCCGCTGGTGCATTGATGATAAGGAGAACTCAATGAAACTCGTGCACATGTTAAGTGGTTTAGCGGTAGCGGTTGCTCTCTCTGCCTGCGCGGACAAAAGCGCAGACATTCAGACGCCGGCGCCGAACCCTAACACTGCTGGCGTAGCGACGCAGCCGACCATTCAGCAGCCAAATGTCTCAGGTACAATCTGGATCCGCCAGAAGGTGGCTTTACCGCCGGATGCAGTGTTAACCGTTACTCTGTCTGATGCCTCGCTGGCGGATTCGCCATCGAAGGTTCTGGCGCAGCGGGCGACGCGTACCGAGGGTAAACAGGCGCCATTTAAATTTGAACTGCCGTTTAACCCGGCGGATGTTCAGCCTAACGCCCGCATCCTGCTGAGCGCAGCTATCACCATCGACGATAAGGTTGTCCTGATGACCGATATCGTTAAACCGGTGATCAACCAGGGCGGTACCAAAGCCGATCTGGTCCTGGTGCCGGTACAGCAGACCTCGCTGCCGCTGCAGCCTGGCGGCGGTGCGCCGACAACGGTGCCGTCAACGTCACCAACCCAGGTTAGTCCATCTACGGCTACGCCGGCGCCAACCCAGCTTTAATGCTTCATGCCCCTCTCGTCTGAGAGGGGCTATTCAATACCGCCAGCGATAACGCTGCATATCAATTTGCCCACTTCCCGACACCTGCACACCTTCGCTGAGTAAGGCCTGACGCTGGCGCTGTAAATCTGGCCCGGTTAAGGAGATCGCTCCGTGGCGGTTGACCACCCGATGCCAGGGCAGGGTGCTACCTTCAGGCAGCTTTCTCAGCACACCGCCTACCTGTCGCGCTGCACGGGGAGAACCCGCCAGCTGCGCCACCTCGCCATAGGTGGTGACCGTGCCTTCGGGAATCGAGGCCACTATCTGCCATACCCGCTGGGGAAAAGAGTCGTGCTCGTCCATTTTGTGCTCCTGTGTTAAGGGCATGATAAAGATTTACGGACAAGACAGGAAGAAAGTGCCCACTCTGTAAACGCTTTGCGCAATAAAACATCACCCGGACGCGGTTAACTTGCAATTGCTATCCCGTACAGTGATAATGCGCCAGCGCGTTGGTTAACAACGCTCTCAATGGGGGCTCTGTTGGTTCTCCCGCAACGCTACTCTGTTCACCAGGTCAGGTCCGGAAGGAAGCAGCCAGGGCAGACGACGTGTGTGCCGGGATGTAGCTGGCAGGGCCCCCACCCATTTCTGCTCTCCTCAGCATCGCTTCATATCCATTATCGCCATTATCCCCAATAACAGTACGCATATTATATATTTTTAAACTGACCTGTATATTTCGCAAATTGTCATCATACTGAAACATGGTTGTCATTATTCTGTCATAAATTTTCTGCAGGGTAAGTGTGACATTTTTATGATGTATAAGCAGAGAATATATATCTGGATAATAATGTTAACTTCGTGTATTAATTTAAGAAAAAATAGCCAGGGATGTAAAAACGATGACGACTGCAGTCCTGAATGTAAAAATTGACGAAGCGCTGAAAGAGAAACTTCGTCATTATGCCGAAGTGAATAATGAGAATCTCAGCGTTACCACTGAGAAGCTGTTGCAGATGGCATTTGCTGTAGCAGATGAGGCGGGAGTGACGGAGGAGGATATCGACAATCAGCATACGGAAGAAGAGAGTGTAGCTCCATTTACTCCTAAAGAAATCAAGGCACTAAGAAAAATTCTGAAGAAGAAAAAATGAAACAACATCAACAATCCACCGCCAGCAGCTACTCCGAAGCCTGCACGCTTCTGCGCTCTGGCTATGTCAAACATGTCCGCCTGGGCTGGGACGTTGGCAGTGATGAGTTCTTTCGAATTGCGTCTGACTGGTGTGATACCGGCGCAAAAATAAAGAAAGAAGGCGATAGTTTTGTTATTTCCCTGAAAGGTTTTCCTATTCCTGCTCAGCACTGACCTCCCATGCTGAAAATGTCTGACTGTAACAATTACAGTCAGACATTTTTAAATTGCCCGTTATGCGCGATTATTTGTGCGCCCGCTCACTTTTTTCCCGTAATTAATATCAACGTTGCAGTCGCCCACGGCGAAAAGGCGATTACACCAGGGGACGTTTTACGTTTTGCCCACCGTTAATCAGCGCCAGCCACAGCGGCTTGATCCGCACCAGGGCGTTTTCCAGCGCCATTGGCTCCAGAGAGAAGGGCATGCGCAGGTAGCGGTCAAACGCCCCGGAAAGCCCGAACCGCGTCCCGGTCCCCAGATGAATACCCGCCGCTTCGGCGCGGGTGGCGAGCTGAGTGGCCAGCATATCCGGCAGTTCCACCCAGTAGGATAAGCCCCCTTCCGGCACCTGGAAACGCCAGTCGGGAAAATGTTCCCGCAGTAGCGCGGCGCAGCCATCTCGCCGCTCACGCAGCATCTGCCGTCGGGCAGGTAAAAAGGTTTCGCCCTGCTCAATCAACCACAGGGTCGCCAGCTGTTCCAGCAGCGGCGAGCCGAGATCGAGCGTATCGCGCGTTTGCGCCAGCGTGGCGATGGTACGCGCCGGGGCGCGAACCCAGCCCAGACGCAGGCCGCCCCAGAAACTTTTTCCCGCCGAGCCGAGGGTAATGACATTGCCGTTCGGGCAGAAGGCAGCCAGCGGCGCTGGGGGAGGCGCATCGAACCAGAGATCCACCATGGTTTCATCGACGACCAGCAGAGTGCGGGCCCGGGCAGCCACGGCGGCGATAGCTTGCCGGCTCGTCGCATCCATGCAGCGGCCCGTGGGATTGTGGAAATCCGGCATCAGATAAGCCAGGCGCGGCGCGGTCTGGGCGAGGGTGGCGGCAAAGCCGTCAATATCCCAGCCGGTCTGCGGCAGCGAGACACCTACCGGGCGGCAGGATGCCCCCTGAATCGCCGCAATAGCCAGCGGGTAAGTGGGGTGATCCACCACTACCCGATCGCCTGGCCCGGTGAACATGCGCAGTACCAGCGCCAGCCCGCTGACGGCGCCGTTAACCACCATCACCTCTTCTGCCCGGGTCGGCAGGCCGCGCGCCGTATAGCGTGCGGCAATGGCTTCGCGCAGGGCCAGCAGTCCTAGCTGGTCATAGCCGGTTTGCGTCAGATGTGGCGTCATGGCGGTCAGGGCATGGGTATAGGCCTGATGGATCTCCGGCCCGGCTCCCAGCGCGGCGGTAGAGAGATCCAGCGCCGCACTGGCGTTGGCGCGGGTAGGGGGCGTGCGGCTGTTGGGCAGGATCACCCGTGAGCCGCTACCGTGTCGTCTTTCGAGGTAGCCCTCATCCCGCAGATGGGCAAGGGCGCTGCTGACGGTGGTCCGGCTGACTTCCAGCGTTAAAGCCAGCTCCCGCTCTCCCGGCAGGCGTGTATCCAGCGCCAGCCTGCCGTCCAGGATCAGCAGGCGCAGGGCATCGGCCAGCTGTCGCCACAGCGGGGTACGGGAGGGGCTCTCCTGCCAGTGACCCAGCAGACGCACTAATGATTGACTTCCAAATCGACGTGATGACACAGGCAGTCCACTTTTTGAAAACTGGTCATTAATCATAGGGCCATTTCAGGCAATGATAAAAGCAGAAACCATCGGAGAGCGATCATGTTACGTCGATTACTTCAGCTTTACGTCGGATTAAGCCTCTATGGCCTGTCAACGGCGATGTTTGTACGCGCGGATCTGGGGGCCGATCCGTGGAATGTTTTCCACCTGGGGGTGGCAAAACTGCTGGGAATGGATATTGGCACCGTCATTATTCTGACCGGTGTGCTGGTGCTCCTGCTGTGGATCCCACTGCGCCAGCGCCCGGGGCTCGGCACCATCAGCAACGTGATTGCCATCGGTCTGGCGGCCGATGTCGCGCTGGCGTTTATTCCGGCTATCGATTCGCTGATGGCCCGCTGCGTATTGCTGGTCAGCGCGGTTATCGTAAATGCGCTGGCGACCGGCATGTACATCGGGGCCGGATTTGGCGCCGGGCCGCGTGATGGCCTGATGACTGGTATCAACGCCCGCACCGGCTGGTCGGTTCGCAGCGTGCGCACGGCGATTGAGATTTCAGTTTTGCTGACTGGCTGCCTGCTGGGGGGCACTTTTGGTGTCGGTACCGTGCTCTATGCGTTAAGCATCGGCCCGCTGATCCAGATCTGTCTGCCATGGTTTCGTCAGAGACCGCGCCCGCTAGTCCCGCAGCCTGAGCGCGTTGTCTGATTTTGCGAAGCGCTCACATGCTTTACGCCAGGCGTTATGACAGAATAGGTACCTCTGTCACTGCAACGCGAAGCGCATGAAAGCCATAACGCTCTATGATGTTGCCCGCCTCGCGGGCGTCTCTTATCAAACCGTCTCTCGGGTCATTAATGATGCGGCCCACGTCTCGGCCCGGACCCGGGAGAAAGTGCTGCAGGCGATGGCCGAGCTGCACTATGTTCCCAATCGCGGCGCCCAGCAGTTGGCCGGTAAACGCACCCGCACCCTGGGGTTGATTACCACCGATCTGGCCCTGCATGCCCCCTCGCAGATTGCCTCAGCGGTGAAGACCCGCGCAGGCGAGCGCGGGGCGAGCGTGCTGATCTCGATGGTGGAAAATCCCCAGCAATGCATGGCGGCGCTGCAAGAGCTGCTGGCCCAGCGCGTGGAAGGGCTGCTGGTTAACGTGCCGCTCGAAGAGGCCCAGGCAGAAAGCCTGCAGGCGCAGGCCCTTCCGGTGCCGGTACTGTTTCTTGATGTCTCCCCTGATGCCCGGGTACACAGCCTGGTGTTTGATGCCGGGCAGGGGGCCACTCTGGGGGCGCAACATCTGCTGGCGCTGGGCCATCAGCGGATCGCCCTGCTTGGCGGGCCACAAAGTTCCGTCTCTGCCCGGGCGCGTCTTGCCGGCTGGTTGTCTGCCTTAGGCGAGGCGGGTCTGGAACCGTGTGCGGTCGCGGAGGGGGACTGGAGCGCGGCTTCAGGTTATGAAAAAGGCCATCAGCTGCTGGCGGGGGCGACCCTCCCGCAGGGGATCCTGGTGGCGAACGATCAGATGGCCCTTGGCGTGATGCGCGCCTGTGCCGAAAAAGGTATTGCTGTGCCGGGCCAGATCTCGGTGGTGGGGTTTGACGATACCACCGACAGCGCGTGGTTTACCCCGCCGCTGACCACGGTTCGTCAGGCGTTCCGTGAGGCGGGACTGTGCAGCGTGGAGTGGCTACTGGCGCAACAGGGGACGAGTGACGCAGCCCCGGCACAAACCCGGCTGCCGGTGACGCTTGTCGAGCGCCACTCCACCGCCCGGGAAGAGATCCCGCAGGGAAGTGAGGATCTGGCCCGCCAGCTTAAATCGCTGGCGCTGCTGGCCGAACAGCTGGCGCGTCGTTAACGCTTTTGTGATCGCCATCGCTTCATGACGCTCTCCCCCTTTACCCTGGCAACCTGACAGGGCATTGTAGCCATAAATTGTGAGCGCTTCGCAAAGAGGTAACTATGTCCCATCCTGCTTCGCTGACCCTCAGCACACTACTTGCCCGTCGTGACTGGGAGAATCCCGGCGTCACCCAATGGAACCGACTTCCTGCCCACGTCCCGCTGAGCGGCTGGCGTGATGAGCACGCCGCGCGGGATGAGGAGCCAACCCCGGCCATCCGCTCGCTGAACGGTGACTGGCAGTTCAGCTTCTTTCCTGCACCCGAGCAGGTTCCCGACAGCTGGACGCAGGAGGATTGCGCGGATGCGGTGGTGATGCCCGTTCCCTCCAACTGGCAGATGCAGGGCTTTGATACGCCGATCTACACCAACGTCACCTATCCTATTGCGGTGGATCCGCCCTTTGTCCCGGCTGAGAATCCGACAGGTTGTTACTCGCTCACATTTGAGATGGACGCCAGCTGGCTGGAAGGCGGTCAGACGCGACTGCTCTTTGACGGCGTCAATTCCGCCTTTCACCTCTGGTGCAACGGGCAGTGGGTGGGCTACTCCCAGGATAGCCGTCTGCCTGCGGAGTTTGACGTGTCTGCGTTCCTGCGGGCAGGCAGCAACCGGCTGGCGGTAATGGTGCTGCGCTGGTGCGACGGCAGCTATCTTGAAGACCAGGATATGTGGCGGATGAGCGGTATCTTCCGCGACGTGACCCTGCTGCATAAGCCAGATACCCATATCGCCGACTATCACGTTGTGACGGAGCTGAACGCCGATTATGACCGCGCACAGCTTCAGCTGGGGCTGACCCTTGGCGGGAACGACTACGCAGGCTGTGAGGTGAGCGTCAACCTGTGGCGGGACGGAGAGCGTATCGCCAGCGCCATCGGCACACCGGGCTCTGCGGTTGTCGATGAGCGCGGAAGCTGGCAGGAGAGGGTAAATATTGCACTGAAGGTGGAACACCCGGCGCTGTGGAGTGCGGAAATCCCCGCCCTTTACCGGCTGACCCTGGTGTTGCGTGACGCGCAGGGCCAGATCCTGGACGTAGAAGCCTGCGATGTGGGATTCCGTCGTGTCGAGATCGCAAACGGGCTGTTGAAGCTCAACGGCAAGCCGCTGCTGATCCGTGGCGTAAACCGTCACGAGCATCACCCTGAGCGCGGACAGGTGATGGACGAAGCCACCATGCGCCGCGACATTGAGCTGATGAAGCAGCACAACTTTAACGCCGTGCGCTGCTCGCATTACCCTAACCACCCGCTCTGGTATCGCCTGTGCGATCGCTATGGGCTCTATGTGGTGGATGAGGCCAACATCGAAACTCACGGCATGGTGCCGATGAGCCGCCTGGCTGACGATCCGCGCTGGCTACCCGCCATGAGCGAACGCGTCACCCGCATGGTGCAGCGCGATCGTAACCACCCGTCGATCATCATCTGGTCTCTGGGCAACGAGTCTGGTCATGGCGCCAACCATGACGCCCTTTACCGCTGGGTGAAAACGACCGATCCTGGCCGTCCGGTGCAGTATGAGGGCGGTGGGGCGAATACGGCGGCGACCGACATCGTCTGTCCGATGTATGCCCGCGTCGATCAGGACCAATCCTTCCCGGCAGTACCGAAATGGTCCCTTAAAAAGTGGATCGGTATGCCGGATGAGACGCGTCCGCTGATCCTCTGCGAATACGCGCACGCGATGGGCAACAGCTTTGGCGGGTTCGCTAAATACTGGGAAGCCTTCCGCAAACATCCTCGTCTGCAGGGCGGTTTCGTCTGGGACTGGGTCGACCAGGCGCTGACGAAGCATGACGAACAGGGCAACCCTTTCTGGGCCTACGGTGGTGATTTTGGTGATAAACCGAATGACAGACAGTTTTGTCTGAACGGGCTGGTCTTCCCCGATCGCACGCCGCATCCGGCCCTCTATGAGGCCCAGCGCGCGCAGCAGTTCTTCACCTTTACCCTGCAAAGCCACTCCCCGCTGGTGGTGGAGGTGCAGAGCGATTATCTCTTCCGCACCACGGACAACGAGCAGTTACGCTGGTCGGTGATCCGTGATGGCGAGGTGCTGGCCACCGACATTGTGGCGCTGGACATTCCGCCACAAGGGACGCAACGGCTGGAGCTCGCTCTGCCACAGTGGGCATCTGCACCGGGCGAACTGTGGCTGAACGTTGAGGTTATTCAGCCAGCCGCCACGCCGTGGTCCGCTGAAAACCACCTTTGCGCCTGGGAACAATGGCCCTTGCCAGCGCCGTTATGCATCGCGACACCGAAAGCTGCCGGAACCATTCCACAGCTGATCCATGAGGATGATGCGTTGGTCATAACCCATCAGCAGCAGCGCTGGCAGTTTGATCGCACCAGCGGCAACCTGACGCAATGGTGGCGCGACGGCGTGCCGACGTTGCTTTCGCCGCTGACCGATAACTTTACCCGCGCCCCGCTGGATAACGATATCGGCGTCAGCGAAGCGACCCGCATCGATCCGAATGCCTGGGTGGAACGCTGGAAGGCGGCAGGGATGTACAGCCTGACGCCGCGTTTGCTGCAGTGCGAGGGGGAGCAGCTGGCGCAGGGGGTAACGATCGCCACGCTCCAGGCCTGGGAGCACAACAATCAGGTGCTGTTCCTGAGCCGTAAATGCTGGCGCATCGATAGCCAGGGCGTGCTGCACGGCGACGTTGAGGTGCAGGTGGCGAGTGATATGCCAGAGCCCGCCCGAATCGGGCTGAGCTGTCAGCTGGCGCAGACGCCGCAGACCGTAAGCTGGCAGGGGCTCGGGCCGCATGAGAACTACCCGGATCGCAAGCTCGCTGCCCGTCAGGGACGCTGGGAACTGCCGCTTGCTGAGCTGCACACTCCCTACATTTTCCCGACCGACAACGGCCTGCGCTGCGATACGCGTCAACTGAATGTAGGGCAGCATCAGCTGGAGGGTGATTTTCACTTCTCGGTAAGCCGCTACAGCCAGACGCAGCTGCGCGAGACCTCGCATCACCATCTGTTACGTGAGGAGCCCGGCTGCTGGCTGAACCTTGACGCGTTCCATATGGGCGTTGGGGGCGATGATTCCTGGAGCCCAAGCGTCTCTCCGGAGTTTATCCTGCAGGTGAAAAAGGTGCGTTACGCCTTTAACTGGCAACAGAACTAAACTTAATCGCTGATGCGGCCACACCGCGTGGCCGCACGTTCACTTCGGAGGTTTATCTGATGAAGTATGTCGACGGTTTTGTGGTTGCCGTGCCCGCAGATAATAAGGAGGCTTATCGCGAGCTGGCGGCGAAAGCCGCGCCGCTGTTTAAAGAGTTTGGCGCGCTGCGTATTGTTGAGTGTTGGGCAGATGACGTACCCGACGGCAAATTAACGGACTTTCGCATGGCGGTGAAGGCGGAAGAGAACGAAGAGGTGGTTTTCAGCTGGATCGAATATCCTTCAAAGGCGGTTCGCGACGAGGCGAATCAGAAGATGATGAACGATCCCAGAATGAAAGCGTTTGGCGAAGCCATGCCTTTTGATGGTAAGCGGATGATTTATGGCGGCTTCTCGCCGCTTCTGGACGAATAAGCGTGACGCCCGGCGGCGCTTCCCGCCGGGCGCTAAGCGTGGCTCTCGGGATCGAGATTCGTTTCCGCCCACTGGATAAACGCCTCTTTCGGCAGCGCCTTGCTGTAAAACCAGCCCTGGCCGTACTGCACACCGTGGCGACGAAGCCATGCCAGCTGGCCTTCGGTTTCAATACCTTCTGCTACCATGTCCAGATCGAGCGACCTGGCCATCTCTATGATGTGCGAGGTGACATTTTTATATTCCAGCGCATCCACAAACGATTTATCAATTTTCAGCGTATCGACATCCAGATCCTGCAGGTAGCTGAGGCTGGAGTAACCCGTTCCGAAATCATCAATATAGACAGAGTGCCCGGCACGTCGGAATGCGGCAATGGCCGGGGCGCTGACCGCAGGATCGGCGAACCCGCGCTCGGTGAGCTCCAGTGCAATCTGCGAAGGGTGCAGTTGCCACTGATTCAGCAGGCGGCTCAGCAGCGGAAGCACGGTGCCCGAGATCAAATCCGCCGGCGCCAGGTTTATCGAGATATGGTGGCCCGGATGCTGGCGTAACCATTCGCCCATATCCTCAAACACTTTTTCGATGATAAGTGTCGTCAGCGGGTTGGTCAGGCCCGTCTGTTCCGCCAGGGAGACAAAAATATCGGGTGACAGATAGCTGCCATCCGGCTGCGGCCAGCGTGCGAGGGCTTCCGCACCGGTGAGTCTGCCGCTGTTCAGATTCACAATCGGCTGGAAATGAACCTGGAATTCCCTGGCATTAATCGCATCCATTAAACGATACCGGGGCGATTGCAAACGGCGTAACACGCGCAATATAAACCAGGCTGTCAGCAGACTGATCAGGACACCAAAAGGCAGCCAGAAAATAAGCTGGTGGTGCCAGCTCTTTTGCAAAGGGGTCAGAGAGGACCACGCCACAATGGTGAAGCCCAGGTCAGATACATCGTGCCGGTTGTACATCACGCCGTTATGCTGAAAATTCGCGCGGCCATTGCGCTGCATTTCCTGAAAGACCTGCATATCCAGCTTGTTGCTGCTGGCAAAAACGATATTGCGGCGAAGCCCCACCAGGGCGACATCGATCGGCCATGAGCCAAAGGGGATCACATCGATCAGCGAGGCCGGATCGATCATGACAATGTAGTGCTCTGTACCAATCGCGGCCATATAGCGGTCGAGGCCCAGATCGTTATGCGAGGTGACCCAGGCCCGGTAGCCATCGGAGGTGATGCGCATTGCTGGCGGAAACGGGGCGGCATGGCTCACTTGTTCCAGCGAGGAGCAGCGCGGTTTCAGATCCTCAACGTAAAGAACTTCCTGAATGTAGCGCCAGGAAAAGGAGGCGCGGCGCATCGCCATCGCATGTTCGTAACTGCATGGGGTTCCGTTAAAAGCGTGCATCTCCTTCAGGGCGGATTCCGCCTGGCTAATGACTCTGTCGGTACGTATCTGTACGCGCGAAGAGTAGCTGTTCAGATCATCGACAAACTTATCTTCTGCATTGCGGTGCGCCAGCCAGACACTCAGGCAGACAGGAACAAGGACAGCAATGATGAGTACACAGGTAACCACACTGACCAGGTGTCGGGTTGTCATGCTCCTGTTTCCTTTTATAACGCCGTTGTTGGGCGCCCAAGCCGATGACATTAAAACGAAAACGTCTTTGACATGTAGTGTTATAGCACGCAGTTGATAGTGAGTTCATTTAGCAATTGAGACACTGAATTAAATACCATTTTAAGTGACTTTTTCACAGAGCGAAAACCTGACGAACGCTGCAGGCGCAGGTTGTTTTTGCCTCGCTACTCAGATATGCTAATTGTTATGTTATAACAAATCATAATGAGGTAGGTATGCAGGTTCTGAATTCATTGCGCAGCGCTAAACAACGCCATCCAGATTGTCAGATTGTGAAGCGTAAAGGGCGGTTATACGTGATTTGTAAATCCAATCCGCGCTTTAAGGCGGTGCAGGGGCGTAAGAAGAGACGTTAAGCGGGATAAAGATGCCTGCCGCCGATATTGGCGGCAGGCCAGGAGAGGTTCAGGCGGCCACGCGGGAGAGGGTGAAAACATCGTAGAAAGAGAGCTCGCCTTTCGTGGCGATCATCTTCTGCAGTTTCTCTTTTTGCTGGGACTCGACGTTAGGGGAATGCAGAATGTTTTCGATCAGCTGAGGAGGCACAAAGCGCGTGTTGTACCACTCTCCGTTGTAGCAGACCCGGAAATCAAGCACATCAATATCTTCATAGCGATAACGCGGATTGACGTCAAAGAAGAAGAAGGCGTTAAAGACGATGAACAGGACAACCAGCAACCAGACGGAACCAATCAGCGTTTCGGATTGCAGCATCACTACCAGCGTAGCAAGCCACGCCGCATACATGGCGACAAACAGACCAGGATGTTTGCGAATAAAGCTGATGCTGAAGCGCGGCTTGTTGTCACGCTTTTCGCGAACATTGAGATCATCAATGGTTTGGGTAAGCAGGCGTTGTATCTCGGTCATCTTCTGCCCTTTCTGAATTCGACTCAATACGAAGGATCCGTATATTTTAAGTGACCACAATGTGTGTGGACAGTAACAGTTATGCTAAGAAACATCATAACAGTTACCAGAAAAGGGCGGGTGGGATGAGATGGCTGGCTGTTCAGTACAACGCAATCTTTCCCCTGGCGATAGCGCTAGCCCAGCAATGGAGAACTGCCTGTCACGCAAAGGATGAAACATCTGAACGTAGAATCTTTATCTCTGAGAGTAGTTAGACATAATCAGCGTACAAACTTCCATACAGCGGTCGGGATTTTATCGTACAGCTTATTCATCGTAAGTTCAGCCAGACGATGATCGGCTGCTGAATAGAATACCGCAAGCTCATTATCAGAAAGCTCGTATTTATTTTTTTCAATGACGCGTTCCAGGGTGTCAATGGACTGACAGCGTCGTAAACGCATCAAATAATCAGTCTTGGTTAATGGTTTATCAGACATAAATTCACCTAATTGTTTGTAATAATTTTAACCGGAGAAGCTAACGGGTTAGCTCTGCTTGCATTGACAAAACAACGAAAAAGCCGATTGCCCGATTTACGCCATTTTTGTAAATCCTGTGCGTTAATGCCGTAGCTGCTGAATAACATAAAAGTGTCATCCAGGTATTCGTCAATTTGCTCAATCAACTTATTATCTTCGTTATACTTAATTTTATAATTAAGCGCGAAGGTAGCAATATGTTCAATCAACTCGTTTAACTGCAAGTTAATGGCAGAAGTCGGGTCATTTACCCAGCCATGATTGCTTTCATCGAGATTGGTCAGGCAGTCATGGTACAGGGATTCACAAAGAAATTTCAACTGTGCAATATCTTGCCTTTTAGGCGAGTATTCGTCCATAGCGTATCCCCTTTTTGAGTGATTTTTTACTCACCGAACATCGTTGTCGGGAAGGGTACAACTGACTCAGCGTCAATGACTACTGTTATGCCTCTTGCTTTAACTATAATCTACTCTAATCAGGATTTCACCGCGCTATTACGAAAAATTACAATTACGCAGCATTTTACCGCCTCTGGCGGTTACTATGTTATATATTGTTTTATCCTGATACAGCTCTTTACTTATCACCCTGTGTGATTTCTTAACCAGTCTAAAAATCATTGGTAAGCGCGGGTGAAATCAAAAAACACCAGGAATACTCTTAATACCTAAGACGTGACGCAAAAATTTGGGAATTTCTGTAATAGAACCAGGTTAAATAGGATAAGCCGTTTAAGGGTGACATTAAATATATAAACCCTCAATAAGCTAATTTTATGATTTTTAATTGTTGAAAAAAAGGCCGCATATGCGGCCTTTTTAACGGTTAAACCCGAATGGGGGTCATCACACCGGATGATTGTGTTCGGTCTCGTCGTTCTTACGGCTGAAACGACGACGTACTACCACAAAGAATACCGGCACGAAGAAGATTGCCAGAACGGTAGCCGTCACCATACCGCCCATTACGCCGGTACCTACGGCGTTCTGCGAACCGGAGCCTGCACCTGAACTGATAACCAGCGGCATAACCCCGAGGATAAACGCCAGGGAGGTCATCAGAATCGGACGCAGACGCATACGAACCGCTTCCAGCGTGGCTTCGATAAGCCCTTTGCCCTCTTTATCCATCAGATCTTTGGCGAATTCCACGATAAGTATCGCGTTCTTCGCCGACAAGCCAATGGTTGTCAGCAGGCCCACCTGGAAGTACACGTCATTACCCAGGCCGCGGAACGTGGCCGCCAACAGGGCGCCGATGACCCCCAGTGGCACAACCAGCATAACTGAGAACGGAATCGACCAGCTCTCATACAGCGCCGCCAGACAGAGGAAGACCACAATCAGCGAGATAGCATACAGGGCAGGGGCCTGGTTGCCGGAGAGCCGTTCCTGGTAGGACATCCCCGTCCAGTCGTAGCCGATGCCCGCTGGCAGTTTACCTGCCAGTTCTTCCATCAGGTTCATGGCCTCACCGGTACTTCTGCCCGGTGCCGCCTGACCCAGGATCTCCATGGATGGCAGACCGTTGTAACGTTCCAGACGCGGCGAGCCGTATTCCCAGCGTGAAGTGGAGAAGGCTGAGAATGGCACCATCTGTCCGTTGCTGCCGCGCACATACCAGTTGTTGATATCGCTCGGCAACATACGGTACTGCGCTTCAGACATCACGTAGACCTTCTTCACGCGACCGCGGTCGATGAAGTCGTTGACGTAGCTACCGCCCCAGGCTGCGCCCAGCGTGGTATTGATGTCACTGATAGAGACGCCCAGCGCCTGTGCTTTTTCCTGATCGATATCCACTTTGAACTGCGGTGTATCTTCCAGGCCGTTCGGACGAACGCCAACCAGCAGGTCAGGGTGCTTCGCAACTTCGCCAAACAGCTGGTTACGCGCCTGAGTCAGTTTCTCATGGCCCAGACCACCCTGGTCGATAAGCTGGAAGTCAAAGCCGGTTGCCGTACCCAGTTCAACAATCGCTGGCAGGTTAAAGGCGAAGACCATCGCATCTTTAATCTGCGAGAAAGTGCCCATCGCACGACCCGTAATGGCCTCAACTTTGTTCTCGTCGCCTGGACGCTCAGCCCAGTCTTTCAGAGAGACGAAGGCGATACCGGTGTTCTGGCCACGACCCGCAAAGCCAAAGCCGTTAACCGCAAACACCGATTCAACGTTGGCTTTCTCTTTGTTCAGGTAGTAATCCGTGACCTCATCCAGCACTTTCTGGGTACGTTCCTGGGAAGCACCTGCAGGCAGCTGAGCCATGGTCAGGAATACGCCCTGGTCTTCATCCGGCAGGAACGAGCTTGGCAGACGAACGAACAGGTAAGCCATGCCGACCACGATGATGATATAGAGCAGCAGATAACGACCGGTGCTGCGCAGGATGTTGCCCACGCTGTCGGTGTAGTGGTGCGTGCTCTTATCGAACATACGGTTAAACCAGCCGAAGAAGCCTTTTTTGTTCTCGCCGTGATCGCCTTTTGCCACCGGTTTCAGCATGGTGGCGCACAGGGCCGGCGTCAGGATCAGTGCCACCAGAACCGACAGGGCCATCGCGGAAACGATAGTGATCGAGAACTGACGATAGATCGCACCGGTAGAACCACCAAAGAAGGCCATCGGGATAAATACCGCCGACAGCACCATGGCGATACCGACCAGGGCGCCCTGGATCTGGCCCATCGATTTACGGGTCGCCTCTTTCGGCGGGAGTCCCTCTTCGGACATCACACGCTCGACGTTTTCGACCACCACGATGGCGTCATCCACGAGCAGGCCGATCGCCAGCACCATCCCGAACATCGTCAGGGTGTTTATTGAGAAACCAAAGGCCGCGAGGATGGCAAAGGTTCCGAGCAGAACCACCGGTACGGCGATAGTTGGAATCAACGTCGCACGGAAGTTTTGCAGGAACAGATACATCACCAGGAAGACCAGGATGATCGCTTCTACCAGCGTTTTCACCACTTCGTGGATGGAGATTTTCACGAACGGCGTTGTGTCATACGGGTAAACGATTTTCAGGCCTGACGGGAAGAACGGTTCCATTTTCTTCAGTTCGGCACGGATCGCCGTCGCGGTATCCAGGGCGTTGGCGCCAGTCGCCAGTTTAATCCCCAGACCGGATGCCGGCTGGCCGTTAAACTTCGCGATCACGTCATAGTTTTCACCACCCAGTTCCACCTTCGCCACGTCGCGCAGGCGAACCTGGGAACCGTCCGGATTCACCTTCAACAGGATCTTACTGAACTCATCCGCAGAGGTCAGACGGGTCTGGGCGATGATCGAGGCGTTCAGCTGCTGGCCTTTAACCGGCGGCGTACCGCCTAACTGACCGGCTGCAACCTGGGCGTTCTGCGCTTTAATGGCGTTAATCACATCTACCGGCGTCAGCTGGAAGTTGTTCAGTTTGTTCGGATCCATCCAGATACGCATCGCGTACTGAGAACCGAAGAGCTGAACGTCACCGACACCAGAAGTACGGCTAATAGCGTCCTTCATGTTGGCGCCCACGTAGTCGGAAATATCCTCCTGCGTCATGGTGCCGTTGGTGTTGATAACGCCGACAACCATCAGGAAGCTACTGGAGGATTTCTCCACGCTCACACCCTGCTGTTGTACTTCCTGCGGCAGCAGCGGCATCGCCAGCTGTAGTTTGTTCTGTACCTGAACCTGGGCAATGTCCGCATCCGTACCTGACTCGAAGGTCAGGGTGATCTGAACAGTACCGGTTGAGTCACTGTTGGAGGACATGTACATCAGGTTATCGATACCGTTCATGTTCTGTTCGATAACCTGCGTGACGGTGTCCTGCACCGTTTTTGCATCAGCCCCTGGGTAGGTTGCGGCGATTGAAATTGCTGGCGGCGCAATGGTTGGATATTGCGCGACAGGCAGCTTCAGGATCGCAAGTCCCCCGGCTAGCATGATGATGATGGCGATCACCCACGCGAAAATGGGGCGATCGATAAAGAAATTAGGCATGTCTTAACGGCTCCTGTTTAAGTTAAGACTTAGGTTGTTCTGACTGACCGCCTGCTGAGGCTTGTTGTTGATTGTCAGACGTGACCTCTTGCGCTTTTACCTTGGCGCCCGGGCGAACTTTTTGTAATCCGGTAATGATGACGCGATCGCCATCTTTCAGACCGTCAGTCACCAGCCATTTGTCACCAATCGCCTGGGTTGCCTTGATCTGACGAACTTCGACTTTGTCTTCAGCGCCAATCACCATCGCACTGGCATCGCCGCGCGGAGTACGGGTCACGCCCTGCTGTGGCACCAGCAGTGCGGTTGGGTTGGTCCCTTCTTCCAGGCTGGCGCGAACGAACATACCCGGTAACAGCGTATGGTTCGGGTTCGGGAAGATGGCGCGCAGGGTAATCGAACCGGTGGTCTGATCGACCGTTACGTCTGAGAACTCCAGGCTGCCGGTCTCCGGGAATTTGATGCCGTCGCTGGTGACCAGCTCAACTTTCGCTTTGCCGTTTTCCTGCTTCAGGGTGCCGTTTTCCAGCTCCTGTTTCAGACGCAGGAAATCGTTGCTCGACTGGGTGACATCGACATAGATCGGGTCCAGTTGCTGCACGGTTGCCAGCGCAGTGGTCTGGCCGTTCTGTACCAGCGCACCCTCGGTCACCGCGGATTTACCAATACGGCCGCTGATAGGGGAGGTCACTTTAGTATAGGCCAGGTTGATACGCGCGGTTTCAACGGCAGCCTTCGCAGCGACGACCGCAGCGTTAGCCTGCTGGGCATCCGCCTGCGCACTGTCATATTCCTGTTGGCTGATGTACTGCGTACCCAACAGTTTCTGATAACGGTTGACGGTCAGCTGGGCAATTTTTGCAGCAGCCTGCGCTTTGGCCAGATCGCCTTTCGCGCTTTCGTAGTTCGCCTGATAGGTTGCAGGATCAATCTGATACAGAGACTCGCCCGCTTTAACATCACCGCCTTCAGTAAAATTACGTTTCAGAATGATGCCACTCACCTGTGGACGCACTTCAGCAATACGGTAAGCGCTGGTTCGGCCGGGTAATTCTGTTGTCATCTGGAGAGGTTCGGTTTTGAGCGTCACGACACCAACTTCTGGCACCTGCTGCGCTCCTTGTTGAGCCTGTTTTTCGTCACATCCTGTAAGCGCTAAGCTGCCTGAGAGCATCAGAACGATCGCCAGAGGCGTTAACCCTCTGTTTTTGTTCATATGTAAACCTCGAGTTTCCGATTTCAAATTGATCAATGGATCAAGCGTCCACAAACCCATTGCTGCGTTTATATTATCGTCGTGCTATGGTACATACATTCATAAATGTATGTAAATCTGGCTCCTGTAAATTCACCTGCGCATGGCACGAAAAACCAAACAACAAGCACTTGCAACACGCCAACACATCCTTGATGTCGCTTTACGCTTGTTTTCGCAACAGGGGGTCTCCTCCACCTCTCTGGCTCAGATTGCTCAGGCGGCTGGGGTTACCCGGGGAGCGATTTACTGGCATTTCAAAAATAAGTCAGATTTATTTGGCGAAATTTGGGAGCTGTCAGAATCCAGTATTGGGGATCTTGAGACTGAGTATCGGGCAAAATTCCCTGGCGATCCACTCTCAGTTTTAAGAGAGATTCTGGTCTATATCCTTGAGGCGACGGTTATAGAAGAGCGACGCCGTCTGATGATGGAGATCATCTTCCATAAATGTGAATTTGTTGGGGAGATGGCGGTGGTGCAGCAGGCGCAGCGCAGCCTCTGTCTGGCCAGTTACGACCGAATCGAACAAACCCTGACGCACTGTATTAAAGCCAACATGCTCCCGGCTAATCTGCTGACCCGTCGCGCCGCCATTCTGATGCGCAGTTATATTTCCGGCATTATGGAAAACTGGCTGTTTGCTCCCCAGTCTTTTGATCTGCAACGTGAAGCCCGTGATTATGTCGCGATCCTGCTGGAGATGTACCAGTTCTGTCCCACGCTACGGGCGCAGCCTGAGCCGCTCCTGGCCTGACGCCCAGGAATTATCCGGGAGCCATCAGTTCACGCTATTTTGCTTTCGACGGCCGTGATATTCTTCACGCCGGTCATCCCGGTCATTCATCACACAAATTACACACTACTATGTCGCACTACACACGCCAATCGCATCCTGTTTTTGCCTTTATTTTGCTTCTCTTTTTTGCCTTACTGGCTTCCCCGGTTGCGTTTGCACGTGGTGATAACACCAGTGATACGCCAACCCGGGCAGATATTCAGAGCCAGCTTGATGTCCTGAACAAACAAAAAGAGCTCACTCCGCATGACAAGCTGGTACAAAAAGACCTGACGGAAACCCTCGAGACTATTGATAAGCTTGAGCGGATCAAGGCCGAAACCACACAGTTACGCCAGAAAGTGGCCCAGGCGCCGGAAGCGATGCGTAAGGCGACCGAAAGCCTGAATGCGCTAAGTGATGTGGACAATGATGAAGAAACCCGCAAAACGCTGGCCACGCTCTCATTACGCCAGCTGGAACTGCGCGTATCGCAGTTGCTCGACGACCTACAAACCGCCCAGAGCGATCTCTCAACCTACAACAGCCAGCTGGTTTCCCTGCAAACTCAGCCGGAGCGCGTACAGAACGCAATGTATGCCGCCTCTCAGGAACTGCAGCAGATCCGCAATCGCCTGAACGGCACCACGGTGGGCGAGGCGGCGTTACGCCCCACGCAGCAAACGTTGCTCATGACGCAGCAGCTTCTGCTGAATGCCCAGATCGAACAGCAGCGCAAGAGCCTGGAAGCCAATACCGTCCTGCAGGATACCCTGCAAAAACAGCGCGACTACGTCACCGCGAACATCAACCGTCTGGAGCACCAGCTGCAGCTGCTGCAGGAGGCGGTCAACAACAAACGACTGACCCTGACGGAGAAAACGGCTCAGGAAGCGGTAAACCCGGATGAAACCGCGCGTATCCAGGAAAATCCGCTGGTGAAGCAAGAGCTGGACGTTAACCACCAGCTCAGCCAGCGCCTGATTAAAGCCACTGAAAACGGCAACACCCTGGTTCAGCAGAACATTAAAGTGAAAAACTGGCTGGATCGCGCCCTACAGTCCGAACGCAATATTAAAGAGCAGATCGCCGTCCTGAAAGGCAGCCTGCTGCTGTCGCGTATCCTTTATCAGCAGCAGCAGACTTTACCTTCTGCCGATGAGCTGGAGGACATGACCAACCGCATTGCGGATCTGCGCCTGGAGCAGTTTGAGGTCAACCAGCAGCGCGATGCCTTGTTCCAGAGCGATGCCTTCGTGGCGAAGCTGGAAGAGGGGCACAAGAGCGAGGTCAATGGAGAGGTTCACGATGCGCTGTTGCAGGTGGTGGATATGCGCCGCGAACTGCTTGACCAGATGAATAAACAGCTGGGTAATCAGCTCATGATGGCCATTAACCTGCAGATCAACCAGCAGCAACTGGTGAGCGTATCCAAAAGTCTGCAGGAGATCCTCACCCAGCAAATCTTCTGGGTGAACAGCAATAAACCGATGGACTGGGACTGGATCAAATCCTTCCCGGGCATGCTGAAAGATCAGATTAAGGGGATGAAAATCTCTGTTAACTGGGAAAAAGCAGGCCCTGCGGTGGCGTTTGCTTTCCTGGCGGGTCTGCCGCTGTTGTTGATTGCCGGCCTCATTCGCTGGCGTCTTGGCTGGCTGAAAAAGTATCAGGCGAAGCTGGCGCAGGAAGTGGGGCAGTTGCGTAATGACAGCCAGCTTCATACCCCAAAAGCGATTCTTATCGATCTGATCCGCGCCCTGCCGGTCTGTCTGCTGATCCTCGCCGCCGGCCTGATCCTGTTCACGATGCAGCTCAATATCAGCGATCTGCTGTGGGCCTTCAGCAAAAAGCTGGCGCTGTTCTGGCTGGTCTTTGGCCTGTGCTGGAAAGTGCTGGAGAAGGACGGCGTGGCGGTGAGCCACTTTAATATGCCTGCGCAGCTGACCAGCCACTGGCGCCGCCAGATTGTGCGCATCAGCCTGGCGCTGTTGCCGCTGCACTTCTGGTCGGTGGTGGCGGAGCTCTCTCCGCTCCATCTGATGGATGATGTGCTGGGGCAGTTCGTTATCCTGCTTAACCTGCTGCTGATCAGCGTCCTGATGTGGCCGATATTCCGTGACAGCTGGCGTGACAAAGAGTCGCATACCATTCGTCTGGTGACGGTCACCGTACTCTCTATTATTCCTATCGCCTTGATGGTGCTGACGGCCACCGGCTATTTCTATACCACCCTGCGTCTGTCGGGTCGCTGGATTGAAACCGTCTATCTGGTGATCTTCTGGAACCTGCTCTATCAGACCGTGCTGCGCGGGCTGAGCGTTGCCGCCCGCCGTATTGCCTATCGCCGCGCGCTGGCGCGTCGGCAGAATATGGTGAAGGAGGGGGCCGAAGGCGCTGAACCGCAGGAAGAGCCGACCATTGCCCTGGAGCAGGTTAACCAGCAAACGCTGCGTATCACCATGCTGGTGATGATAGCCCTGTTCGGCGTGATGTTCTGGGCGATCTGGTCTGATTTAATCACCGTCTTTGCCTATCTCGACAGCATTACGCTGTGGCACTACAGCGGCACCGAAGCGGGTGCGGCGGTGATGAAAAATGTCACTATGGGCAGCCTGCTGTTTGCACTGGTCTCGTCGGTGGTGGCATGGGCCTTGATCCGCAACTTACCCGGCCTGCTGGAGGTACTGATCCTCTCGCGCCTGAATATGCGTCAGGGGGCCTCCTACGCCATTACCACCATCCTGAACTATGTGATTCTGGTGGTGGGCGCCATGACCGTCTTCGGTTCGCTCGGGGTGTCGTGGGACAAACTGCAGTGGCTGGCGGCGGCGTTGTCGGTGGGCCTTGGTTTCGGTTTGCAGGAGATCTTCGGTAACTTCGTCTCCGGCCTGATTATTCTGTTCGAACGTCCGGTGCGTATCGGCGATACCGTCACCATCGGTACCTTCTCGGGCACCGTCAGCAAGATCCGTATCCGCGCGACCACCATCACTGATTTCGATCGCAAAGAGGTGATCATCCCGAACAAAGCGTTCGTCACCGAGCGGTTGATCAACTGGTCGCTGTCGGACACCATCACCCGCGTGGTGATCCGCATCGGCGTGGCCTACGGTTCCGATCTGGAGATGGTGAAAAACGTCCTGCTGAAAGCGGCGATGGATCATCCAAAAGTGATGCACGATCCGGAGCCAGCCGTCTTCTTTACGACCTTCGGGCCGAGCACGTTAGATCATGAGCTGCGTCTGTACGTGCGTGAACTGCGCGATCGCAGCTACACGGTGGATGAACTGAACCGAACCATCGAACGTATGTGCCGCGAGAACAATATCAATATCGCCTTTAACCAGCTGGAAGTGCATCTGCGCAATGAAAAGGGCGACGAGCACACTGAAGTGAAACGTGACATTAAGGGTGACGATCCGACCCCGGCGTGATGTGCCCCCTCGCTCTCGCCTTCTCCCTTTCAGGGAGAGGGCAGGGGGGAGGGCAATTTCCCTTCAAAATCCCGCTTCACAATCTCCAGCGCTTTCAGCACTGTTTCAGTGGGGATGCCATGGTTCTCCAGCAACATGATCAGGTCGACGGCCAGCTTGACTTCGTCGGGGGCATTTTCCAGTGACACACACTACTCCTGTTAACGGGTCAGACGCGCGATAACGCGTTCAATATCATCCAGTGCCTTACGACAGCGTTCAAGCCGTCCTTCCAGGGCGGTGATTTCGCGCATCAGCATCTGCTGTTCTTCCAGCGTTTCGGCCTGATTCAGCCGCGCCGCGCGCGCCTTTTTCATTTCACATAGCCGACGTTCAAACTCCTGGTGTTCCAGACGCTTGCGCTGCCATTTTGTGGTGCCGGCAGAGGAACTGTCCCAGACGCGTAGCGGCCAGGCGGCAATCTCCCGATGCAGGGCGGCAATCTGTTCCGCCAGATGACCGGCGAGCCAGGCCACCTGCTCAGATTGCCCCTTTTCCACGGCGTGACGCAGCTCATCCAGGTTGTGCTGGGCTTCATCCAGATAGGCATTCATCACCGTGCTGCGGGTGCGAAACAGCTGCCGGTCAAAGCGCGGCTTCAGCGTGGCGTGCTGCATCAGCGGTGCGGCCTGCGTGCGCAGAGCCGACAGCTGATTTTGCAGCGTTTGTAAAAGCAAGGCTGTTTTCAATCCGCACTCCAGTGGTACAGTAGCCGTTCAGTTTGATACCGATTCGCATTATGCAGCGTACTATTCTAATCATCATTGGCTGGCTTGCGGTAGTGCTCGGCACGCTGGGTGTCGTTTTACCCCTCCTGCCGACTACCCCTTTTATATTGCTGGCGGCGTGGTGCTTCGCCCGCTCCTCGCCGCGTTTTCACCACTGGCTGCTCTACCGCTCATGGTTTGGCGGCTATCTGCGTCACTGGCAACAGTACCGTGCAATGCCGCCCGGGGCTAAGCCGCGGGCCATTGCGCTGATCCTGGTGACCTTCGCCATTTCATTATGGCTGGTCAAAATGATGTGGGTACGGATCCTGCTGCTGGCGATCCTCACCTGCCTGCTCATTTTCATGTGGCGGATCCCCGTTGTTGATGAAAAGCAATAATCATCAGACTGGCTGTTGCATTTCTTGTGCGCAGCCAGTAAATTCGACCGTTTTCGAGCACGGGCGGGCCTGGTTAAAGGTTAAACAATTGTTACTTTGACCAACCCTTTATCCGCTCCGTGAGTAACACCGTTTTCATCAGGCATCCATTTATGACCGCAACTGCGCAGCAGCTTGAATTTCTTAAAAACAGCATCAAAAGCATCCAGGATTATCCAAAGCCTGGCATTCTTTTCCGTGATGTCACCAGCTTGCTGGAAGACCCAAAAGCGTACGCGCTCAGCATTGAACTGCTGGTTGAGCGTTATAAGAACGCTGGGATCACCAAAGTTGTAGGCACCGAGGCCCGTGGTTTCCTCTTTGGCGCCCCGGTTGCGCTGGCAATGGGCGTGGGTTTTGTACCGGTGCGTAAACCGCGTAAACTGCCTCGCGAAACCATCGCCGAGAGCTACGAGCTGGAGTACGGCACCGACCAGCTTGAGATCCACGTTGATGCGATAAAGCCAGGCGACAAAGTGCTGGTGGTTGACGATCTGCTGGCCACCGGCGGCACCATTGAAGCGACCGTGAAGCTGATCCGTCGCCTGGGTGGCGAAGTGACCGATGCGGCCTTTATCATCAACCTGTTCGATCTGGGCGGTGAACAGCGCCTCGAAAAACAGGGCATCACCAGCTACAGCCTCGTGCCATTCCCGGGACATTAATCCTCCCGCCCGCAACCTCGCCCAACGGGTGAGGTTGTGTTAGCATTACCCCCCTGAATATCCACCTTCCAGCGTTGCAGAGCCTGCCCATGAGTTATCAGGTGTTAGCCCGTAAATGGCGACCCCAAACCTTTGCTGACGTTGTCGGCCAGGAACATGTGCTGACCGCCCTGGCGAACAGCTTATCGCTAGGACGTATCCACCACGCCTGGCTTTTTTCCGGCACCCGTGGCGTCGGTAAAACCTCTATTGCCCGTTTGCTGGCGAAAGGCCTTAACTGCGAAACCGGGATCACCGCCACGCCGTGCGGCGTGTGTGATAACTGCCGTGAAATCGAGCAGGGGCGCTTTGTCGATCTGATTGAGATCGATGCCGCATCGCGCACCAAAGTCGAAGATACCCGCGATCTGCTGGATAACGTCCAGTACGCCCCGGCGCGTGGCCGCTTCAAGGTCTATCTGATCGATGAAGTGCACATGCTGTCGCGCCACAGCTTTAACGCCCTGCTGAAAACGCTGGAAGAACCGCCTGCACACGTTAAATTCCTGCTGGCGACCACCGATCCGCAAAAGCTGCCGGTCACTATCTTGTCCCGCTGTCTGCAGTTCCATCTGAAGGCGCTGGACGTCACGCAGATCCGCGATCGGCTCGAATACATCCTGAACGAAGAGCAGGTTGCCCATGAACCGCGGGCGCTGCAGCTGCTGGCGCGTGCCGCAGATGGCAGCCTGCGCGATGCGCTCAGCCTCACCGATCAGGCGATTGCCAGCGGCGAAGGCAAGCTGACGACCCAGGCGGTGAGCACCATGCTCGGCACGCTGGATGACGATCAGGCGCTGTCGCTGATTGAAGCGGTTGTCGAGGCCAACGGCGAGCGGGTGATGGAGCTGGTCAACGCCTCAGCCTCACGCGGCGTGGAGTGGGAAGCCCTGCTGGTAGAGATGCTCAGCCTGCTGCACCGGATCGCGATGGTGCAGCTCTCCCCGGCGGCGCTGGGCCCGGATATGGCGGCCATTGAACAGCGGATCCGCGAGCTGGCCCGCACCATTCCGCCAACGGATGTACAGCTTTACTACCAAACCCTGTTAATTGGTCGTAAGGAACTGCCGTTCGCGCCCGACAGACGTATGGGGGTTGAGATGACCCTGCTGCGCGCGCTGGCGTTCCATCCGCGCATGCCGTTGCCGGAACCCGAGGTGCAGCCGCAGTCTTTCGCACCGGCCGCGCCGACGGCGGTTATGTCACCGCAGCAGGTGCCTGTACAGCCGGCAGCGCCATCGCCGCAAAATGTGCCTCTGTCGGACGCCACCAGTTCGGTGCTTGCTGCCCGCAGCCAGCTACAGCGCGCGCAGGGAGCACCCAGACCAAAAAAGAGTGAACCGGCAGCGCCTGCAAGAGCGCGGCCGGTAAATAACGCCGCGCTTGAACGTCTGGCTTCGGTCACGGATCGTGTCCAGTCGCGTTCGGCATCGGTCACTTCTGAGCCTAAGGCGCCGGTTAAGCAAGAAGCCTATCGCTGGAAAGCCACCACCGTCACCGAAGAGGTGAAGGTAGAGATTGCCACGCCGAAGGCGCTGAAAAAGGCGCTGGAGCATGAGAAAACGCCGGAGCTCTCCGCGAAGCTTGCGGAAGAGTCGCTTGCGCGCGATGCCTGGGCGGCAGAGGTCAGTAAACTGAAGCTGCCGAAGCTGGTGGAGCAGGTCGCCCTCAACGCCTGGCGTGAGCAGGAGGGCAACCGCATCTGCCTGCATCTGCGTCCGGGCCAGCGTCACCTGAACTCGGCGAGCGCGCAGCAGGTGCTGAGTGAGGCGCTCTCCACATTACAGGGCGCGCCGGTTGAATTGACTATCATTGAAGATGATAATCCGGCGGTCCGTACCCCGCTGGAGTGGCGTCAGGCCATTTATGAAGAGAAGCTCGCGCAGGCGCGTGAGGCGATTATCGCGGATAATAACATTCAGACCCTGCAGCGTTACTTCGATGCAGAACTGGATGAAGAGAGTATTCGACCCATTTGATCGTGAGTCTGACTTACGGTTGTTATCTTTAACGTGAAAGAAGAGAGAAGCCTATGTTTGGTGGTAAAGGCGGTCTGGGTGGTCTGATGAAGCAGGCCCAGCAGATGCAGGAAAAAATGCAGAAGATGCAGGAAGAGATCGCGCAGATGGAAGTCACTGGCGAATCGGGCGCAGGTCTGGTCAAAGTGACCATCAACGGCGCACACAACTGCCGTCGCGTGGAGATCGACCCAAGCCTGCTCGAAGACGACAAAGAGATGCTGGAAGATCTAGTCGCCGCTGCGTTTAACGATGCTGCGCGCCGTATCGACGAAACTCAGAAAGAAAAAATGGCCTCTGTATCCTCCGGAATGCAGCTGCCGCCGGGCTTTAAGATGCCATTCTGATGCAAACCAGTCCGCTGCTTACGCAGTTAATGGAAGCGCTACGCTGCCTGCCGGGCGTAGGCCCGAAGTCGGCGCAGCGCATGGCGTTTACCCTGCTGCAACGCGATCGTAGCGGCGGCATGCGTCTGGCGCAGGCCCTGACCCGCGCCATGTCAGAAATTGGCCACTGTGCCGACTGCCGCACCTTTACCGAGCAGGAGGTGTGTAACATCTGCGCCAATCCGCGTCGTCAGGAAAATGGTCAGATCTGCGTGGTGGAGAGTCCTGCGGACATCTACGCCATCGAGCAGACCGGGCAGTTTTCCGGCCGCTATTTTGTGCTGATGGGGCATCTCTCGCCGCTGGACGGCATTGGTCCGGATGATATCGGCCTGGACCGTCTTGAACAGCGCCTGAAATCGGAAACGATCAACGAGGTGATCCTCGCCACCAACCCAACGGTGGAAGGGGAGGCGACAGCCAACTATATCGCCGAGCTGTGTGCGGAGTCGGGCGTTGATGCCAGTCGAATTGCCCACGGCGTGCCGGTGGGCGGTGAGCTGGAAATGGTCGATGGCACCACGCTGTCCCACTCTCTGGCAGGTCGTCACAAGATTAATTTCTGACCAAACGGAGGCTGCAGTCGTGGCCTCCGCTTGAAAAAATTCCCCCCTGGCCCCATCTCTCCCTCAACGCTTTTAAACCCCATTAAATGGCATTGTTGAGGTCGACTTAGTATGAAAGGACAAGAAACCCGTGGTTTCCAGTCAGAGGTAAAACAGCTTCTGCACCTGATGATCCATTCTCTTTATTCCAATAAAGAAATTTTCCTGCGCGAGCTTATCTCTAACGCCTCTGATGCGGCAGACAAGCTGCGTTTTCGTGCGCTCTCGAAGCCAGAGCTGTATGAAGGTGACGGCGAACTGCGCGTGCGCGTCTCATTTGATAAAGAGAACCGCACCCTGACCATCGCCGACAACGGCATCGGTATGACCCGTGATGAAGCCATTGACCATCTCGGCACCATCGCCAAATCCGGCACCAAAGCGTTCCTGCAGTCGATGGGTTCCGATCAGGCCAAAGACAGCCAGCTGATCGGCCAGTTCGGCGTGGGCTTCTACTCCGCCTTCATCGTGGCGGATAAAGTTACCGTGCGCACCCGTGCGGCAGGCGAAAGCGCTGAAAGCGGCGTATTCTGGGAATCCCACGGCGAAGGTGAATACACCGTTGCCGACATCACCAAAGCCGATCGCGGCACCGAGATCACCCTGCACCTGCGCGAAGGGGAGGACGATTTCCTCAACGACTGGCGCGTACGCTCCATCATCAGCAAATATTCTGACCATATCGCCCTGCCGGTAGAGATCGAAAAACAGGAAGAGAAAGATGGCGAAACCGTCATCTCCTGGGAGAAGATCAACAAGGCGCAGGCGCTGTGGACGCGTAACAAGTCTGAAATCAAAGACGACGAATACAACGAGTTCTACAAGCACATCGCCCACGACTTTACCGATCCGCTGACCTGGAGCCACAACCGCGTGGAAGGGAAGCAGGAGTACACCAGCCTGCTCTACATCCCGGCGCAGGCACCGTGGGATATGTGGAACCGCGATCACAAGCACGGCCTGAAGCTGTACGTGCAGCGCGTGTTCATCATGGACGAAGCTGAACAGTTCATGCCGAACTACCTGCGCTTTGTGCGCGGCCTGATTGACTCCAACGATCTGCCGCTGAACGTCTCCCGTGAGATCCTGCAGGACAGCACCGTCACCCGTAATCTGCGCACCGCGCTGAGCAAGCGTGCGCTGCAGATGCTGGATAAGCTGGCGAAAGACGACGCCGAAAAATACCAGACTTTCTGGAAACAGTTCGGCCTGGTGCTGAAAGAGGGCCCGGCGGAAGATCCATCCAACGTCGAAGCCATTGCCAAACTGCTGCGCTTCGCCTCCACACACAACGACTCTTCCGAGCAGAATGTGTCGCTGGAAGAGTACATCTCCCGCATGAAAGAAGGGCAGGAGAAGATCTACTACATCACCGCCGACAGCTATGCCGCGGCGAAGAGCAGCCCGCACCTGGAGCTGCTGCGTAAGAAAGGCATCGAAGTGCTGCTGCTTTCCGATCGCATCGATGAGTGGATGATGAACTACCTGACCGAGTTCAGCGGCAAAGCGTTCCAGTCCGTTGCCAAAGCCGATGAGTCCATCGACAAGCTGGCAGATGAAGTGGACGATACCGCGAAAGAGGCGGAAAAAGCGCTGGAGCCGTTTGTTGAGCGCGTGAAAACCCATCTGGGCGATCGCGTGAAAGAGGTGCGTTTCACCCACCGTCTGACCGATACCCCTGCCATCGTCACCACTGATGCTGACGAGATGAGCACCCAGATGGCGAAGCTGTTCGCCGCTGCGGGCCAGGCAGTGCCGGAGGTGAAATACATCTTTGAACTGAACCCGGACCACGCGCTGGTGAAACGTGCAGCCGAGACCCAGGATGAAGCCCGCTTCGCCGAGTGGGTTGAACTGCTGCTGGATCAGTCCCTGCTGGCTGAACGCGGCACGCTGGAAGATCCAAACCAGTTCATCAAACGCGTGAATGCGTTGCTGCTGGCGTAAATCACTTCCCTCTCTTCGCTGAAGAGAGGATAAGGGTGCAGGTTATCTGCCTGCACCCACTAATAAATTCCCCTCATTAACCGTTTCAGCCTGCCCGCCTTTCTTGAGCGATACCCGTTCTGGTGGTATTGTTTAGCGCTTTTTGAAAAATTGAATCGACTTTTGAGGGGATTTTCGCAATGCGTATTATTCTGCTTGGCGCTCCGGGCGCGGGTAAAGGAACTCAGGCTCAGTTCATCATGGAGAAATACGGTATTCCGCAAATCTCTACGGGTGACATGCTGCGTGCCGCTGTTAAATCTGGCTCCGAGCTGGGTAAACAGGCGAAAGACATTATGGACGCCGGCAAACTGGTGACCGACGAGCTGGTTATCGCTCTGGTTAAAGAACGCATTTCTCAGGAAGATTGCCGTAACGGTTTCCTGCTGGACGGCTTCCCACGTACCATTCCGCAGGCGGATGCCATGAAAGAAGCGGGCATCAACGTAGACTACGTGCTGGAGTTCGACGTACCGGACGAACTGATCGTTGACCGTATCATCGGTCGTCGCGTACACGCCGCTTCCGGCCGCGTTTACCACGTTAAGTTCAATCCGCCGCAGGTGGAAGGCAAAGACGACGTGACCGGCGAAGAGCTGACCACCCGTAAAGACGATCAGGAAGAGACCGTGCGTAAGCGCCTGGTAGAATACCATCAGATGACCGCGCCGCTGATCGGCTACTACTCTAAAGAAGCGCAGGCGGGTAACACCAAATACGCAAAAGTCGACGGTACTAAGCCTGTCGCTGACGTTCGTGCGGAGCTGGAAAAGATCCTCGGCTAATCGCACCACCACTTAACGTGGTTCTCACCCGGGTCCCCGGGTGAGAAAAATTCTCATTTTACCTTTTGCTGCAATTGGTTCCGTTTACGTACTTTTCAGATACACTTATCAGCCTGTTAAAAGGTTATGAGGCGTGAATGAGTCAGGCGAAAACCGGCATCCTGCTTGCCAATCTGGGAACCCCCGAAGCACCTACTCCAGCGGCGGTAAAACGCTACCTGCGACAATTTTTAAGCGATACGCGCGTTGTGGATACCCCACGCCTGCTGTGGTGGCCTTTGCTGCGCGGCGTGATTCTGCCGATCCGTTCGCCGCGCGTGGCAAAGCTCTATCAGTCCGTCTGGATGGAAGAGGGCTCACCGCTGATGGTCTACAGCCGTCGTCAGGAGAAGGCGCTGGCCGCCCGTCTGCCGGATATGCCGGTAGCGCTGGGCATGAGCTACGGCAAACCTTCCTTGAAAAGCGCCGTCGATGAACTGCTGGCGCAGGGCGTTGAGCACATTGTGGTGCTGACGCTCTATCCGCAGTATTCCTGCTCCACTGTGGCAGCCGTCTGGGATGAGCTGGCGCGCATTCTGGCAACCCGTCGTCGCATTCCGGGTGTGACCTTTATTCGCGACTACGCGGATAACGAGCTCTATATCAACGCCCTTGCCAGCAGCGCCCGCGCGTCGTTTGAGAAACACGGCGAGCCGGATCTGCTGCTGCTCTCCTATCACGGCATCCCGCAGCGATTCGCCAACGAAGGGGACGACTATCCGCAGCGCTGCCGCGATACCACCCGTGAGCTGGTATCCGCCCTCGGCCTGCCGCCCGAGAAGGTGATGATGACCTTCCAGTCGCGCTTTGGCCGCGAGCCGTGGCTGACCCCTTATACCGATGAGACCCTCAAAATGCTGGGTGAGAAGGGGGTGAAGCATATCCAGGTGATGTCGCCGGGCTTTGCGTCAGACTGTCTGGAAACCCTGGAAGAGATCGCGGTGCAAAACCGGGAGTTCTTCCTCGAAGCGGGTGGGACGAAGTACGAGTATATTCCGGCCCTTAACGACAATCCTGAGCACATCGAGATGATGGCGTCACTGGTGACCCGCAGCCGCTGATCGCACTCTGCGCCGGGTTTGTGCTACCATTCCCGGCCCATCCGTCACTCATAGCTCAGAACATGAAATTTCCCGGTAAACGTAAATCCAAACACTACTTTCCCGTTAACGCCCGCGATCCGCTGCTGCAGCAAATTCAGCCGGAAAATGAGTCCAGTGCCGCCTGGGTGGTGGGTATCGACCAGACGCTGGTGGATATTGAAGCAAAAGTGGACGATGCGTTTGTCGAACGTTACGGCCTGAGCGCCGGGCACTCTCTGGTGATTGAAGACGACGTAGCGGAAGCGCTCTATCAGGAGCTGGTGCGGGATAACCTGATCACCCATCAGTTTGCCGGGGGGACCATCGGCAATACCATGCACAACTACTCCGTGCTGGCGGACGACCGCTCCGTACTGCTGGGCGTGATGTGCAGCAATGTCGAAATCGGCAGTTACGCCTACCGTTATCTCTGCAACACCTCCAGCCGGACCGATCTGAACTACCTGCAAGGGGTGGACGGGGCGATTGGCCGCTGCTTTACGCTGATCGGTGAATCCGGCGAGCGGACCTTCGCCATCAGCCCTGGCCATATGAACCAGCTGCGCGCCGACAGCATTCCTGAAGAGGTGATCGCCGGGGCATCGGCACTGGTGCTGACCTCCTATCTGGTGCGCTGCAAGCCCGGTGAGCCGATGCCGGAAGCGACCATGAAGGCCGTGGAATACGCGAAGAAATACAACGTGCCGGTGGTCCTTACCCTGGGCACCAAATTTGTCATCGCCGATAACCCGGAGTGGTGGCAGGCGTTCCTGAAGGAGCACGTCTCGATTCTGGCGATGAACGAAGAAGAGGCCGAAGCCCTGACCGGGGAGAGCGATCCGCTCCTGGCATCCGATAAGGCGCTGGACTGGGTCGATCTGGTGCTCTGCACCGCCGGGCCGGTAGGGTTGTATATGGCGGGCTTCACCGAAGAAGAGGCAAAACGCAAGACCCAGCATCCGCTGCTGCCGGGGGCGATTGCCGAGTTCAACCAGTTTGAATTCAGCCGCGCCATGCGCCATAAGGACTGCGTAAATCCGCTGCGTATCTTCTCGCATATCGCCCCGTACATGGGCGGCCCGGAGAAGATCATGAACACCAACGGCGCAGGCGATGGCGCGCTGGCGGCGTTGCTGCACGATATCACCGCTAACGCATTCCACCGTACCAACGTGCCGAACTCCAGCAAACACAAGTTCAACTGGCTGACCTACTCGTCGCTGGCGCAGGTGTGTAAGTACGCAAACCGCGTGAGCTATCAGGTGTTGAACCAGCACTCACCGCGCTTAACGCGCGGCCTGCCGGAGCGGGAAGACAGTCTGGAAGAGTCCTACTGGGACAGATAAGTCCATTCCCCGGCAGCGCTGCGCTTGCCGGGGCGACGTCCAGGCCTGCTAAGCGAAGCGCCAGCAGGCTTTTTTTTTACCCCATCACCGGCGCCTCAACCGGCGGTTTATCCAGCAGCGCCAGCATCGTATTGGCAATTTCACGCTCACCCATCACCACCTGATTCGCGCCACGCTCGGTGATGTAATCCACCTCGTCGTCGTAATGGGCGCGGGCAATAATTTCAATATCCGGACACTTTTCGCGCGCCGAGGCGACAATCTCACCCGCTTCATAGCCGTTGGGAATGGTCAGCAGCAGCCAGCGCGCGCAGTCCAGATGCGCCAGATTCATGATCTCTTCGTTCGCCGCATTCCCCAGCACCGCCCGGATCCCGCGTGCGCGCAGCTCATCCACGCGGGTACGGGAGTTTTCAATCACCACCAGCGGAATGCCCTGTGCCATCAGCTTCTCACCCAGCAGGCTGCCGACGCGGCCAAAACCCACCAGCAGGGCGTGGTTACATATATCCACCGGGATCTGCTTCTCATCCTCAATGGCCTCTTCCAGCGTCTGATCGTCCAGGGTTTCGGTTTTATCGAGGTATTTTTCCAGCAGCGCGAACAGTATCGGGTTCAGCATGATTGAGAGGATCGCCCCCGCCAGCACCAGGTTTTGCCCGGCCTGCGGCAGCAGATCCAGCGCCATGCCCAGCCCGGCGAGAATAAAGGCAAATTCACCAATCTGGGCGAGACTGGCGGCGATGGTCAGCGCGGTACGCGGCGAGTGGCCGAACATGCGCACCAGGAAGAAAGCGGCGAGTGACTTACCGAAGATAATGATGGCCAGCGTGCCGAGTACCGCCAGCGGCTGTTCAATGAGGATCATCGGATTGAACAGCATCCCTACCGAGACGAAGAACAGCACCGCAAAGGCGTCGCGCAGGGGCAGGGTATCGTGGGCGGCACGGTGGCTCAGCTCCGATTCGTTCAGCACCATCCCGGCAAAGAAGGCCCCCAGCGCGAAGGAGACATCGAATAGCTCCACGGCTCCGAACGCAATACCCAGCGCCAGGGCCAGCACCGAGAGGGTGAACAGTTCACGCGAGCCGGTCGCTGCGCTACGGGCGAGGATCCACGGTACCAGGCGGCGGCCCACCAGCATCATAATGGCGATAAACGCCACTACCTTACCGATGGTAATACTCATATCCAGTGCCAGCGAGGCTAAACCGACGTTCTCTTTTTCCAGCATGCCGGCGACCGCAGGCAGCAGCACCAGGGTCAAGACCATCACCAGATCTTCAACAATCAGCCAGCCGATGGCGATCTGCCCCCGCTGGCTGTCAATGAGCTGTCTCTCTTCAAGCGCGCGCAGCAGCACCACGGTACTGGCGGTAGAAAGACAGAGCCCAAACACGATGCCGGTCATCAGCGGCCAGCCCAGCACCGCGGAAAGCGCCATACCCAACAACGTCGCCACGGCTATCTGGGCGATCGCGCCGGGAATGGCGATGGACTTTACCGCCATCAAATCCTTCAGGGAGAAATGCAAACCCACACCGAACATCAGCAGGATCACGCCAAGCTCTGCCAGCTCCGGGGCGAGTTTCGTATCAGCAACAAAACCTGGGGTAAAAGGTCCGGCTAACACGCCCGCCAATAAATAGCCCACCAGAGGGGAAATACGCAGTTTGTTGGCAATCATGCCGAGAATAAAAGCGAGTACAAGTCCACCAACAATGGTGGTGATAAGCGGTGTGGCGTGGTGCATTCCGTCTCCTTTCGTTGCTGTATGACGCCATTTTTGGTCGGGAAACCAAAAAGCTGTGTAATAGTTTATGACAAAATTAATGATTACGTTTATGAATAATCATTGGATTTTGGTAAAAACAGCAATAAAGGAGAAACGGAAGCCTGGGCGGGGAATTTTCAGAAGGAAAGTAAAGAAAGGCAGATGGTATAAGGAGAGGGCGCGGCCAAACCGGAAGTTTGACCGCCAATAAATCAGGCATTATGCCGGTTATCAGGCAGGAATATAGTCAACATCCCGAGAAGCGGCAGGAAAGCGCAGATTTTGTAGACCAGGAAGATGCTGGTATGGTCTGCAATCAGGCCTAATACCGCTGCACCAAGGCCACCCATGCCAAAAGCAAATCCAAAAAACAGCCCGGAAACCATGCCGATACGGCCCGGAAGCAGCTCCTGGGCATAGACCAGAATGGCAGAAAACGCAGAGGCGAGGATAAAACCAATGATCACGGTTAAAATACCCGTCCACCACAGGGTTGCGTAGGGCAAAATAAGCGTGAAGGGCGCAACGCCAAGGATAGAGCCCCAAATCACATATTTACGCCCGATTTTGTCACCCAGTGGCCCACCAATAACGGTTCCGGCGGCAACGGCAAACAGGAAGGCGAAGAGATGAAACTGGGCGTTTTGTACCGATAATCCGAATTTTTCCATCAGGTAAAAGGTGTAATAGCTGCTGATGCTCGCCATATAGAAATATTTGGAGAAAATCAGCATCAGCAGAATGCCGACCGCCAGAATAACCTTGTTACGGGGAAGGGGATTGATAACCGGCGCTTTTGGTTTGCCCTTATTAACCCGGTGCTGGGCGGCGTACCAGCGGCTGATTTGCGCCAGCACCACAATCGCCAGCAGCGCAGCCAGCACAAACCAGGCCACGTTTCCTTTGCCATAGGGGGCAATAATTACCGCCGCCAACAGCGGGCCGAGGGAGCTGCCGAAGTTACCGCCCACCTGGAACAGCGACTGCGCCAGCCCGTGACGGCCACCGGAGGCCATACGCGCCACGCGGGACGACTCCGGGTGAAATACCGACGAGCCGGTGCCCACCAGCGCGGCGGCCACCAGTACCCCTTCAAAGCTCCCGGCCATCGCCAGCAGGATCAGGCCGCTCAGGGTAAAGCACATACCAATGGGCAGCGACCACGGCATCGGGTATTTGTCCGTCCAGTAGCCCACCACCGGTTGTAGCAGCGATGACGCCAGCTGGAAGGTGAGGGTGATCATGCCGATCTGCACGAAGGTAAGAGAGAACTCGGACTGCAATAAGGGGTAGATCGCCAGAATAAGCGACTGGATCATATCGTTCAGCAGATGCGAAAGACTGATTGCGCCAAGAATACCAAATGAGGTGCGAGCCTTAGCAGCCGACACCGGTGGAGTAGATTCACTGATTGCCATAAATACCACGTCGATTGTTATAGGAAGTGCAGGATGTAATTATTATCCGCCTAACATACCTTTCCCCGACATTTGAGGAAAGTCGCAATTCTGAAAACATATTTGTCTATTCTGATTACTCATTGTAATTTTTGCGTTTGTCTATGCATCAGGGAGTGAAGAAATGAAGTTAATGAAGCGAGGCGTCGCGCTGGCAATCATTGCGGCGTGTGGGCTGATCAGCCTGCCGGCCCAGGCCTGGGAAAAAGATAAAACCTATAACATCACCATCCTGCATACCAACGATCACCACGGCCACTTCTGGCGCAGCGAATATGGCGAATATGGCCTTTCTGCACAGAAAACGCTGGTGGATGGGATCCGTAAAGAGGTGGCGGCAAAGGGGGGTAGCGTGCTGCTCCTCTCCGGCGGCGACATTAATACCGGCGTGCCGGAATCAGATTTACAGGACGCTGAACCCGATTTCCGCGGCATGAATTTGATTGGCTACGATGCGATGGCCGTGGGCAACCATGAGTTTGATAATCCCATCGAAGTATTACGCCAGCAGGAGAAATGGGCCAAATTCCCGTTCCTCTCCGCCAATATTTATCAGAAAAGCACCGGCGAACGCTTATTTAAACCCTGGGCCATTTTCAAACGCCAGGATATTAAAATTGCGGTGGTGGGGCTGACCACCGACGACACGGCGAAAATTGGCAACCCGGAATATTTCACCGATATCGAATTCCGTAAGCCGGCTGACGAAGCGAAGCTGGTGATCCAGGAGTTGCAGCAGAACGAAAAGCCGGACGTGATTATCGCCACTACCCATATGGGTCATTACGATAATGGCGAGCACGGCTCGAACGCGCCAGGGGATGTCGAGATGGCGCGTAGCCTGCCGGCGGGCTCCCTGGCGATGATCGTGGGCGGTCACTCCCAGGATCCGGTCTGCATGGCCTCGGAGAATAAAAAGCAGGTGGACTATGTGCCAGGCACGCCGTGCGCGCCCGATAAGCAGAACGGGATCTGGATTGTGCAGGCGCACGAGTGGGGCAAATATGTGGGCCGGGCCGATTTCGAATTCCGTAACGGCGAGATGAAGCTGGTTCACTACCAGCTCATCCCGGTCAACCTGAAGAAGAAGGTGACCTACGATAATGGCCAGAGCGAGCGCGTTCTCTATACGCCAGAAATTGCGGAAAACCCACAGATGCTCTCCCTGCTGACACCGTTCCAGAATAAAGGTAAAGCGCAGCTGGATGTGAAGATCGGTACGCTCAATGGCAGACTGGAAGGCGATCGCAGCAAGGTGCGCTTCGTGCAGACCAATATGGGCCATCTGATCCTGGCCGCCCAGATGGCGCGCACCAATGCCGATTTTGCGGTGATGAGCGGCGGCGGCATCCGCGACTCCATCGAAGGGGGCGATATCACCTATAAAGATGTCCTCAAGGTGCAGCCGTTCGGCAACGTGCTGGTCTATGTCGATATGAGCGGTAAAGAGGTTACCGACTATCTCACCGCGGTGGCGCAGATGAAACCGGACTCCGGCGCCTATCCGCAGTTTGCCAACGTGAGCTTTGTGGCGAAGGGCGGCGTGCTCAACGACCTGAAGATCAAAGGCGAACCGGTTGATCCGGCGAAAACCTACCGTATGGCGACCCTGAGCTTTAACGCCACCGGCGGCGATGGTTATCCGCATATCGACGACAAACCAGGCTATGTGAATACCGGCTTTATTGATGCCGAGGTGCTGAAGCAATACATCCAGCAGAACTCACCGCTGGATGTAAATGCCTATGAACCGCAGGGTGAAGTGAGCTGGCAGTAAGCGCCGTCAGCGCCGGGTGGCAGTTTCGCCTTACCCGGCCTACGGTTCGAACGGTTTTGGGTTTTGTAGGCCGGGTAAGCGCAGCGCCACCCGGCGTTTTTTTAATCCCGACGCGCGATATCCGCAAACTGCGCATCCAGCATTTTCGCCAGATCGCTCGCCGCCAGCTCAATATCCATCCCGCGCTTGCCGCCGGAAATATAGATCGTCTCAAACGCCTGTGAAGGTGCATCAATCAGTGTCGGCAGGCGCTTCTTCTGCCCCAGCGGGCTAATTCCCCCCACCAGATACCCCGTGGTGCGTTGCGCCACCATCGGGTCGGCCATATCCACTTTTTTGGCGCCCAGCGCTTTGGCCACTTTCTTCAGATCCAGTTGGCTGGCAACCGGCGTCACCGCCACGGCGAGGTGTTTCATATCGCCATTCACCGCGACCAGCAACGTTTTATAGACCTGATCCGCATTCAGACCCAGTTTACGCACCACTTCATCACCAAAATTGGTTTCAGCCGGATCGTGGTCATAGCTGTGGATCCGAAACGGAATCTTGTTTTTTTCGAGTAATTTAACGGCGGGAGTCATAGCAATCCTTATTAGCCCGGACAATAAACGCCTTAAGAATACGCCTCAAAAGCGGCTAAAAAATAGCACCATCTTGCGCAATAGTGTTGGCAGTGATGGTCACTTTGAGCGACAATCTGCTGAACCGGAGGTCTCCTCCGGCATAATAACAATGATGAAATTCCTCTTTGACGGGCCAATAGAAATATTGGCCACTTTTTTATCTCAGCAGCGACGGCAAATTCCCCTCGCCGTACAGATGCAACGCCCCCACCGCCACCACATACCGCCCAGCCGGCAACGCGTGCAGCTTTTCGCACCACGCCTGATTACGCTCATGCATCAGCACATCATACAGCGACTCGCTGAAGGTCGCCGGAAGCGCCAGCTTGTCGACGACAGGGGGGGAATCCAGCCACCAGCTCACCATGGTTTGCAGCAGGCGGGCATTGGTGTGCCAGTGGGTCAGGGTATCTTCCAGCAGCAGCAAACCGTCGTCTGGCATCTGGCGCAGCAGGGCGATCTGGCTGGCCGCCCCTTCCAGCTCAATGACCGGTAGGTTCTGCGTGCGCGCGGCATTCAGCAATTGGTAATCGATGCCGTAATCTCCCCGCAGCCCCAACCGCTGCGCCTGGGTAGCCTGCAATACCATAGCGATCTGCCACAGCGGCTGGCTCTCAAGCTGATTAAGCGATAATCCAAGCTCCCCGGCGACCCGTTGCAGTTCCGTAAGCTGGGTCGGGCTGAGACGCTCCGCCAGCGGAGGCGGGATTGCAAGTCCTGCGAAGGGCGACTCATCCCCGGAGATATCCGCTTCGACGATCAGCGCGTCGGCATGATGCAAGCGGGTAACCAGGCCATCGGGCAGGGGAGACATATCCCGCGTACCCATATGGATACTGCCGACCAGATGCAGATGCTGTCCGCCGGGAAGGGTGATATCAAGACCAGGCCAGCGATAGCGGCGGGGGAAGAGGGCGCGAAACGATGCTTTCAGACGTTGAAACAGACCCATACGCGCTCCCTGATGAAAAATTCATGCTAGCGCGTGGGGAGGAGTGGCGCAAGACGTCCTTGTCCTGCGACCACCTCAGGCTTTAGGTTTAAAGCGCAACAGGCGGTTGGCGTTGCTGACCACGGTAATAGAGGAGAGGGCCATGGCGGCACCCGCCACCACCGGATTGAGCAGCGTGCCGGTCAGCGGCCATAAGATCCCGGCGGCGACAGGAATACCGAAGGCGTTGTAGATAAAGGCCCCCAGCAAATTCTGCTTCATGTTGCGCAGCGTCGCTTTCGAGATGGCGAGCGCGTCGGCCACGCCGGTCAGACTGTGGCGCATCAGGGTTATCGCCGCCGTTTCGATGGCGACATCGCTGCCGCCGCCCATGGCAATCCCGACATCGGCCTGTGCCAGCGCCGGGGCATCGTTGATGCCGTCGCCAACCATCGCCACCCGGCGCCCCTGCTTCTGCAGTTTGATAATCGCCTCCGCCTTGCCATCCGGCAGGACGCCCGCAATCACCTCATCAATGCCAGCTTCCCTGGCGATAGCCTGTGCGGTAGTGGCGTTATCGCCGGTCAACATCACCAGACGATAACCCTCCCGGTGCAGGCGTTGCAGTGCGGTCACGCTGTCTGCGCGCAGCGGATCGCGGATGGCAAACAGCGCCGCGGCCCGCCCGTCAATCGCCAGCAACACCGGCGTTGCGCCCCTGGTGGCCCAGGTGTGCAGATGTTCATCCAGCGCGCTGGTATCAATGCCATTTTCCGCAAGCAGCGCCTGATTACCGAGCAGCAGGGTGCGGTTGTCCACCTCGCCGCTGACGCCAAGGCCACGCAGGGTGCGGAAGTTATCTACCTGGGCGAGCGCGCGCTCCGCTTTATCCAGAATCGCCCGGGCCAGCGGGTGGCTGGAACCCTGCTCAAGTGCGCCTGCCAGATTGAGGGCGGCAGCTTCGTCGATCCCACCCAGGGTATGGACGGCAACCACCTGCGGTTTACCTTCGGTCAGGGTGCCGGTTTTATCAAAGACCAGCGTATCCAGAGTGCCGGCGCGTTGCAGGGCGTCGGCGTCGCGCACCAGCACGCCCGACTCCGCGGCACGTCCGACGCCGGAGATAATCGACATCGGCGTCGCCAGCCCCAGGGCGCAAGGGCAGGCGATAATCAGCACCGTGGTGGCGATCACCAGGGTGTAAACAATCTGCGGCGCGGGGCCAAAAAAGTACCAGATAGCGGCGCTGAACAGGGCGATACCCACCACCACCGGCACGAAAATGGCAGAGATTTTATCCGCCAGCTTGCCGATCTCCGGTTTGCTGCTCTGGGCCTGGCGCACCATCCGAATAATGCGCGACAGCGTGGTGTGACTGCCGACGGCGCTTGCGCGGAACAGCACGCTGCCATCCTGCACGACAGTACCGGCATGAATGCTCTCCCCGTCGCTTTTCTGCTGCGGTACCGGCTCGCCGGTGAGCATCGCCTCGTCAAACCAGGCTTCGCCCTGGGTGATCTCCCCGTCCACCGGGACGCGATCCCCGGTGGTCAGGCGCAGGATCATGCCTGCTTCAACCTCTGCCAGCGGCACGCTTTGTTCGCCGCTCTCCGTTACCACCCGGGCGGTGGGCGGTGTTAAATCGAGTAATCTTTCCAGCGCTTTCGACGAACGCTGCCGGGCCCGCGCCTCCAGCATATGGCCTAAGTTGATCAGGCCGATGATCATGGCGCTGGCTTCATAGTAGAGATGGCGCGCTTCCATCGGGAACCACTGTGGCCAGAGGTTTACGCTCATCGAGTAGAGCCACGCCGCGCCGGTACCCAGCGCCACCAGCGTGTCCATGGTGGCGGTGCGGTTTTTCAGGCTCTTCCAGGCGCTGGTATAAAAGTGGCCGCCGGCGACGATCATCACACCGAGGGTGAGCACGCCGATCGCCAGCCACAGCGTGCGGTTATCGTCGGTGACCATCATGTTGTCGCCGAGCATACCCCAGCCCATCACCGGGATACCTACCAGCAGGGCGACAATCGCCTGCCAGCGAAAACGTTTCATGGTGGCGATGGCCGTCTCCTGCTGGCGCGCCCGCCGTTCGACGTCATCCTCAATCGCTTCGGCGCCGTAGCCCGCTTTCTCAACGGCCTGCACTAAATCAGCGGCGGAAGCACTGCCCATCACCAGCGCAGTGCGTTCCGCCAGATTGACCCGTGCCTGTGCCACACCCGGAACCGCCTGCAGGGCATCCTGCACCCGGGTGACGCAGCTGGCGCAGCTCATGCCGTTGATCAACAGCTGTTGGCTGTCATCACTATCGTGAGCTGCCGGAAGCTCAGAGGGGTCCGCTGTCAGTGCTTCCGACGGAGTTGTTGACGCTGTCAGCGGATCAGCCTTTGGGTGGCTTAACGCCGCACCGTAACCGGCCTGTTTGATGGTGTCGATCAGGGCATCGGCGCTGGCGCTGCCGGTGACGACCGCGTGCTCGATGGTCACCTCTGCATGCTCAACGTCCGGGCGTTGCTCCAGACTCTCTTTAACGCGTTTGACACAGTGGCCGCAGGAGAGGCCGTCCAGTGTCAGATCGATGGTTTGAGACATAATTAGCTCCTTATAAATCTCCAGCCAGATATTGACCGGAGAGACACTTTCATCTAACTGTTATCAAGGTTAAACCTTCCATCAAGGGGAAGGTCAAGGGGGAAACGTGAATATCAGTGATGTTGCCAAAAAAACTGGCTTAACCAGCAAAGCGATTCGTTTTTATGAAGAGAAAGGGCTGGTGACACCGCCGCTGCGCAGTGAGAACGGCTACCGGAGCTATACGCAAAAGCACCTTGATGAACTGACGCTACTGCGCCAGGCGCGGCAGGTGGGGTTCAATCTGGATGAGTGCGGCGATCTGGTGACGCTGTTTAACGATCCTGCCCGCCACAGCGCCGACGTTAAAAGCCGGACGCTGGATAAGGTGGCTGAAATTGAGCGGCATATTGTAGAGCTACAGGCGATGCGCGATCGGCTGCTGGCCCTGGCCGAGAGCTGCCCGGGGGATGAGAGCGCTGACTGTCCGATCATCGATAATCTCTCCGGCTGCTGTCATCGTAAGGTGAAGGCTTAACGCCGGGCCGGGTTGAGCATAAACACCACCGTCCCGCGATACCAGGGAGATTTTCGCAGTTGCGCTTCGGCCTGCACATCCCGATGACCGTTTTGTACCAGCCCGAGCTTAAAGGGAATGCGCAGCCGGGCAAGCGCGGGCAGATAGGCCTGATAATTGTCTACCGTGTGGCGGCCCTGATAGCTCTGGATCACCAGCTCATCCACTGCCAGGCTATTCAGCGTG